>NZ_PNDI01000024.1:0-134934 GCF_005887465.1 Pseudoalteromonas sp. S1610
CAAATCCTGCATCGCCGACCATTTTCCCTTAAGTCACATATTCTGAATCTCTATTTTATCTTAAATAACTCTATTTTTTTGCTCCTATTCATTCTATACAGTTTAATTAGCCTGTTTTTTATTCGCTTAGTCGTTATCTGCCTTTAACTACCCCAAATAATTGCCCCCCACACTCGACTATCATGAATATTAGGTTATAATGCCGCGTCTATTTGTTTAAAAATATAGTGCCCTTAGGGCAGAGCAGCAATGGTATCTCCTGGTAGCGACGGATTTTTTTAAGCTCTAAGGCTTGAATTTTATCAAGACGCCTATAGATTACTTTGTTTGTAATGAAGGCGAAAAGTCGCCAAAATTGAATATTGAGGTAAATCATGCAAGTTTCTGTTGAGACGACTCAAGGCCTTGAGCGCCGTCTGACCATCACCGTTCCTGCAGAGAACGTTGAGACCGAAGTAAAAAAACGCTTACAACAACTGTCAAAAACGCAGCGTATCGACGGTTTCCGTGCTGGTAAAGTTCCAGTATCAGTAATCAACAAGCGTTTCGGACCAGCTGTTCGTCAAGAAGTTGCTGGCGAAGTAATGCAACGTAATTACATTGAAGCAATCGTTGCTGAAAAAATTAACCCTGCTGGCGCACCTACATTTGCTCCAAAAGCACTTGAAGCAGGTAAAGATTTAGAGTTCTCAGCAACATTTGAAGTTTACCCTGAAGTTGAAGTTCAAGGTTTAGATAAAATTGCTGTTGAAAAACCAGCGGTAGAAGTAACTGACGAAGATTTAGCAAACATGCTAGAGACACTTCGTAAGCAACACGCTTCTTGGGCTGACGTTGATGCAGCTGCTGGCGCAAACGACCGTGTAACGGTTGATTTCGTTGGTACTATCGACGGTGAAGAATTCGAAGGCGGCAAAGCTGAAGATTTCCCATTAGAACTTGGCCAAGGTCGTATGATCCCTGGTTTTGAAGACAACATCGTAGGCAAAAAAGCAGGCGAAGAAGTTGTTGCTGACGTAAACTTCCCTGAAGATTACCACGCTGAAAACTTAAAAGGTAAAGCGGTTCAATTCACTATCACAGTGAAAAAAGTTGAAGCGCAAGAATTACCTGAATTAAGCGATGAGTTTGCAACTAAATTCGGTGTTGCCGAAGGCGGCGTAGACGCGCTTAAAGAAGAAGTTAAAAAGAACATGACACGTGAGCTAGACCAAGCGGTTAAAGCTAACGTAAAAGACCAAGCAATCAAAGGTCTTTTAGAGCAAAACGAAGTTGAAGTGCCTAAAGCATTAATCGACCAAGAAGTTGACGCTTTACGTGAGCAAGCTGCTCAACGTTTTGGTGGTAACGGTCAAAATATGCCTGAGCTTCCAGCTGAATTGTTCCATGAGCAAGCAGTTACACGAGTTAAAACTGGCCTATTATTAGGCGAAGTGATCAAAGCAAACGACATCAAAGTTGATGACGCTAAAGTTGAAGCACTTATCGCTACTGTAGCATCTGCATACGAAGATCCAACTGAAGTAGTAGAATACTACAAAGCAAATGATCAACTAATGCAACAAATGCGTAATGTAGCAATGGAAGAGCAAGCTGTTGAAGCTATTTTAGCTAAAGCAACTGTGACTGATGTTGAAAAAGCATTTGATGACATCATGAATCCACAGCAAGGTGCATAATAAGTCATTGACTTAAGCGCTCGCTAACGATTAAATGGCTCGTGTTACTCTGTTTATGCAGTGTGCCCGGGCCATTTTAGTTTGTGGTTCTTAATTAGCTAAAAATGATCATTATGCTTTTCTTAGAATAAGTATAAGCGCATAAGGAATTAAATAAGTATGAACACTGGTATGACAGATCCCCTAAACGCATTAGTACCAATGGTTGTTGAGCAAACAGCTAAAGGCGAGCGCTCGTTTGATATTTATTCGAGACTATTAAAAGAGCGTATTATCTTTTTAACGGGCCAAGTTGAAGACAACATGGCAAATCTGATTTTAGCGCAAATGCTTTTCTTAGAATCAGAGAACCCAGATAAAGATATCTTCTTATATATCAATTCACCGGGTGGCTCGGTCACTGCGGGAATGGCTATTTACGATACAATGAATTTCATCAAACCTGATGTAAGTACTATTTGTGTGGGCCAAGCGGCTAGCATGGGTGCGTTTTTACTATCTGGTGGTGCTAAGGGTAAACGTTTTTGTTTACCTAATTCACGTGTAATGATTCACCAACCATTAGGTGGATTCCAAGGTCAAGCATCTGATTTTGAAATACACGCGAAAGAAATCCTGTCTATTAAAGACAAATTAAATCGCTTAATGGCTGAGCATACTGGCCAACCGCTTGATGTTGTTTCACGTGATACAGACCGTGATAACTTTATGAGTGCAAGCCAAGCTGTAGATTACGGTATTGTTGACTCAGTATTTACTAATCGCGGTAGCAAGTAAGTATGCCTGCAAGCAGTAATGCTTGCTAATGAGAGTTACTATGCGAAAAAGCCTAAATTTTGGTATAGTTAAAGCGTATTAAAATAGCCACCAAGACTTTGGTGGCCAACGTAATAAAATGAGGTAGCTGAATGTCTGACACTCCTACAGACGGCGACAAAAGTAATAAATTGTTATACTGCTCTTTTTGCGGCAAAAGCCAGCATGAAGTTCGAAAATTAATTGCAGGACCTTCAGTATACGTTTGTGATGAATGTGTAGAGCTGTGTAATGATATTATCAGGGAAGAAATTAAAGACATCGCGCCTAAGCATGATGCCGCTGACAAATTACCTGTGCCAAAAGAAATTCGTAACCACTTAGACGACTACGTAATTGGCCAAGAGCATGCGAAAAAAGTGTTGTCTGTAGCGGTTTACAATCACTACAAGCGTTTACGCAACCAATCAACTAAACAAGACGTTGAACTAGGTAAAAGTAATATTTTATTAATTGGTCCAACGGGGAGTGGTAAAACACTACTAGCTGAAACGTTAGCACGTTTGCTAGATGTGCCGTTTACAATGGCCGATGCCACCACGTTAACCGAAGCCGGTTATGTGGGTGAAGATGTTGAAAACATCATTCAAAAGCTTTTACAAAAATGTGACTACGACGTAGAAAAAGCACAACGTGGTATTGTTTACATTGATGAAATTGACAAAATTTCACGTAAATCAGATAACCCATCAATCACCCGTGATGTATCAGGTGAAGGTGTACAACAAGCCTTACTGAAATTGATTGAAGGTACAGTTGCTTCTGTTCCGCCACAAGGTGGACGTAAACATCCACAGCAAGAGTTCCTGCAAGTAGACACTTCTAAAATTCTGTTTATTTGTGGTGGTGCATTTGCTGGTCTTGATAAAGTTATTGAACAGCGTAGCCACAAAAATACTGGCATTGGTTTTGGCGTTAACGTTAAAGAGTCGGCAGCGAGCCGCTCTTTAAGTGAAACATTTAAAGATGTTGAGCCAGAAGATTTAGTAAAATATGGTTTAATTCCAGAGTTTATTGGCCGTTTACCTGTTGTTGCTACATTGACTGAACTTGATGAAGCTGCACTGGTACAAATTTTAAGTGAGCCTAAAAACGCTATTACTAAGCAATTTTCAGTATTGTTTGGGATGGAAGACGTTGAGCTTGAGTTTCGTGATGATGCACTACGTGCTATTGCTCACAAAGCAATGGAACGTAAAACCGGTGCACGTGGCCTGCGTTCAATCGTAGAAGGTGTATTGCTTGATACTATGTATGAGCTGCCTTCAATTGATAACGTAAGTAAAGTGGTTGTTGATGAAACCGTTATTAAAGGTGAGTCTGACCCAATCTTGATTTATGACAGCAGTAATCAAGAACAAGCCGCAGCAGATTAAATTCTGAGCAAGTTGTAAAAAAAAGGAGCCAATGGCTCCTTTTTTTATAATTAATTTAATCGAGTTGGCAAAAATTGTTGAACTTTAATTAGGTTATCCCCATATACTTGAGTAATCTTTAAATAAATGAAGTGCAAAGAGAAAATACAATGACGCTTGAGAGAAACGATCGAGTCGAAATCCCTGTGCTAGCACTGCGCGATGTAGTGGTGTATCCACACATGGTGATCCCGCTTTTTGTAGGCCGTGAAAAATCAATAAAATGCCTTGAAGCGGCAATGGATAAAGACAAACAAATTTTCTTAGTTGCACAAAAAGATGCAACTGTAGACGAGCCTGAGAAAGACGATATTTATCGTGTAGGGACAATTGCGACTGTACTTCAATTATTAAAGCTACCCGATGGTACAGTAAAAGTATTAGTTGAAGGCACACAGCGTGCAAATATCGAAGAGTTTGTTGATAACGAAGACTTCTTTGTTGCCAATGCTCAGTTTATTGAATCTGATTCAGTGAATGAACAAGAGCAAGATATTTTTATTCGCAGTGCATTAAGCCAGTTTGAAGGCTACGTAAAATTAAATAAAAAAATCCCACCTGAAGTGATGACCTCGGTCTCTGGTATTGATGAGCCCGCGCGTCTTGCTGATACCATGGCTGCGCACATGCCATTAAAAGTGCCTGAAAAACAAAAAGTACTTGAAATATCAAGTGTTACGGAGCGCTTAGAGTACTTAATGGCGTTGATGGAAGGTGAAATAGACTTACTGCAAGTTGAGAAAAAAATTCGTACCCGCGTTAAAAAGCAGATGGAAAAATCGCAGCGTGAGTATTACCTCAATGAGCAAATGAAAGCGATTCAAAAAGAGCTTGGCGAAATTGACGATGTACCAGATGAATTCGAAGCGCTAAAAAAACGCATCGAAGAGTCAGGTATGCCTAACGAAGCGAAAGAAAAAGCCACGGCAGAGTTTAACAAACTTAAAATGATGTCGCCGATGTCGGCAGAAGCTAGTGTTGTTCGCTCATACATAGATACGTTAATCAACGTACCGTGGAAAAAACGCTCTAAAGTGAAAAAAGATTTAGCAGGCGCGCAAAAAATACTAGATAGCGATCACTACGGACTTGATAAAGTTAAAGAGCGTATTATTGAATACCTCGCGGTACAGCAGCGTACTAATAAGCTTAAAGGGCCTATTTTGTGTTTAGTTGGGCCGCCAGGGGTAGGTAAAACCTCTCTTGGGCAATCTATTGCGCGTTCAACTGGCCGTAAGTACATTCGTATGGCACTGGGTGGTGTACGTGATGAAGCTGAGATACGTGGTCACCGTCGTACTTATATTGGCTCTATGCCTGGTAAATTGATTCAAAACATGACTAAAGTGGGCGTTAAAAACCCGTTATTCTTGTTAGATGAAATTGATAAAATGTCAGCGGATATGCGTGGAGACCCTGCATCAGCTTTACTTGAAGTACTTGATCCTGAGCAAAACAGCCATTTTGCTGATCATTACCTAGAAGTCGATTACGACTTATCTGATGTAATGTTTGTTGCTACCTCTAATAGCTTTAATATTCCTGGGCCTTTATTGGACCGTATGGAAGTTATTCGTTTAGCCGGTTATACCGAAGATGAAAAATTAAATATAGCTAAAGAACATTTAATTCCAAAGCAAGTTAAGCGTAATGGCTTAAAAGAGAAAGAAGTTGAAATTGCTGACAGTGCCATTATCGGTATTATTCGATATTACACGCGTGAAGCGGGCGTTCGTAACTTAGAGCGTGAAGTGTCTAAATTATGCCGTAAAGCGGTTAAAAATATCTTAATGGAAAAAGACACCAAAACGGTCACTATCGATGCAGATAACCTCGAAGAGTACTTAGGTGTGCAACGCTTTGATTACGGTAAAGCAGAAGATGGCGACCGTATAGGCCAAGTAACTGGCCTAGCATGGACAGAAGTAGGCGGTGACTTACTAACGATTGAATGTGCTGCAGTACCAGGTAAAGGCAAATTGACTTACACCGGCTCGTTAGGCGATGTAATGCAAGAGTCGATTCAAGCGGCAATGACTGTTGTGCGTAATCGTGCTGATGAGCTACGTATTAATAGCGACTTTTATGAAAAACGTGATATTCACGTGCATGTACCTGAGGGCGCAACTCCTAAAGATGGTCCAAGTGCGGGTATCGCAATGGTTACTTGTTTGGTTTCAAGCCTAACGGGCAATCCAGTGCGCTCTGATGTGGCCATGACGGGTGAGATTACCCTACGAGGTGAAGTACTGCCTATTGGTGGTTTAAAAGAGAAATTATTAGCGGCTCACCGAGGTGGTATTAAAACGGTGGTGATCCCTAAAATTAACGAACGTGACTTAAAAGAGATACCTGATAACGTATTGGCGGGTCTTGAGATTCACCCTGTTACGTGGATTGACGAAGTATTGAAGCTTGCTTTAGTGCATCCAGTTGATAGTTTTTCAGTCGAAACACCAAAAAAGCAGTAAAAAAGCCAAAAAAAGTGCTTTTAGGGGCTTTTCAAATCTAAACGGTATGATAAGTTAAGCACTGGTTTTCAAGCCTAGCCCTTGCAGGGCCTAGGTTTAAGAAAAATATAATCATATGAGCTTTAAAAAAATTGCTCAAAAATTTCAAAACAGTGATGTTAGTTTAAAAAACAATCGCTCTTGATAACAACAATGAAAGAGGATGATATTGTGAATAAATCTCAATTAATCGATCAAATCGCAGCTGATGCTGACATTTCTAAAGCGGCTGCAGGTCGTGCACTAGATTCATTCATCGAATCTGTATCTGGCGCGCTAAAAGATGGCGACTCAGTTGCACTTGTTGGTTTTGGTACTTTCTCTGTACGTGAGCGTGCTGCTCGTGCAGGTCGTAACCCACAAACTGGTGAAACGATTCAAATTGCTGCAGCTAACATCCCAGCTTTCAAAGCCGGTAAAGCGCTTAAAGACGCAGTAAACTAATCATTGTGTAAACAATTTAGTTATGGCGAGTAAAGATACGCTTAATTATTGCAATCGATAAATTAAGTTACTTCACCGCCAGTTACTTCAAGTGAAAAAGCGTATCTGGTAAGATACGCTTTTTTTACATATGACAAGGTAGAAAATACCTTGCTCAGAAAAGAGATAAACAAATGCTTGAGAAAATCAGAGAAGGTTCGCAAGGGCCGGTAGCCAAAGTCATTTTAGGCGCGGTGATTTTATCTTTTGCCTTAGCTGGGATCGGTAGTTACTTAGGTCAAACCACAGAACAACCCGTTGCTGAAGTAAATGGAATTAAAATTAGCCAAACAGAATTTAGCCGTGCGTTTCAAAATGAACGTAGCCGCTTAGAACAACAATTTGGTGAGTACTTTACCCAAATAGCAGCAGATCCAACTTACATGGCTCAAATCCGTCAAGGTGTGATTGACCGTTTAGTACAACAAGAATTACAAAGTCAGTTAGCTGCCGAGCTTGGTTTGCGCGTAAGTGATGAAAGCGTTCGTAAAACAATTTTAGAGCTACCTTATTTTAAAATTGGCGACAAGTTTAATAACGACCGTTATTTACAAGTTATTCGTCAAATGAATTTTCAACCTGACGCATTTCGTGAATACCTGCGTGATGATATGACACGTAGCCAGTTAGTATCTGCCGTTGCGGGTACTGATTTTGCGCTGCCAAATGAGCTTAAATCAGCCATTGCGTTGCAACAGCAAACACGAAGCATTGATTATTTAGTAATTGATAAACAAGCAATGCAAGCTGATGTTGAAGTTACAGAGCAAGAAGTTGCGGATTACTATGAATTAAACGCAGGTCAATTTTTATCACCTGAATTAATTTCAGTTAATTACATCGAACTAAATGCAGATGATATTGATGTTGCATCGGTAAGCGAAGACGATGTAAAAGCATATTACGAGCAGAGTAAAGCGCAATATGTTGAACCAGAAAAGCGTCGTGTGTCGCATATTCTAATCGACAATAGCGAAGATGATGATGCGGCTAAAGCGAAAGCTGAGTCGTTACTTGCCCAGCTTAACGCTGGTGCTGATTTTGCTGAGCTAGCAGAGACATCGTCAGATGACATTGTTAGTGCAGAAATGGGTGGCGATTTAGAGTGGATTGAACGTGATGTTATGGAACCAGCATTTGAAGATGCAGCGTTCGCATTGCAAAACAAAGGTGATTACTCTGACGTTGTTGCCTCTGAGTTTGGTTATCACATCATCAAACTGACTGATCTACAAACTCAACAAGTTAAACCGTTTGATGAGGTTAAAGCTGACCTACGTGCTGAACTTGAGCAAGCTGAAAAAGTAGATGCGTTTTACGAGAAGCAAACAGAAATGGGGGCATTAGCCTTTGAGATTTCTGATCGCTTAGACGATGCTGCTGAAGTGGCGGGTGTAGAAGTACAATCTACTTCTTTACTAGCGCTTAGCGCGCTTCCTGAGCCGCTTAATAACCCAGCGGTTGTGACTGCCTTATCATCAGTTGAACTACTAGAAGATAAAGTCAATTCAGAAGTAATTGAGCTTGGTAATGAGCACGTGATTGTGGTGCGTGTAAATGAGCACCAACCTGCGGCAACGAAAGCATTAAGCGAGGTAAGTGAGCAAATTAAAACACGCTTAATGAATGAAAAGGCATCAGACCTTGCAAAAGAAAAAGCACGCACGTTATTTGCACAAGTAAAAGAAGGCAAGAGCTTAAACGATGTGGCTGCTGAGCAATCACTAAACGTTCGTCAAGAGTCGCAACTAACTCGTGAAAGCTTTGCTGTTTCACCTGCTATTGTTACCCAAGTATTCAAAATGGCACATCCTAGTGATGCGGCTGTATATGATATGGTTAACTTAAATAATGGCGATGCAGCGATTGTTGCGCTTAAAGCGGTAAATGATGCACCAGTGAGTGACAACATTGAGCCACAAATGAAGCAAAACATTACTATGGCGCAAGCGCAGAAAAACTATACGGTATTCATTGAATCGCTTAAGCAACAAGCAGAGCTTAATGTACCAAAAGCAGCTCAAGCAGCTGAATAAGTAATAGCTAAATTAAAAAGGGCGCCAATTGGCGCCTTTTTTGTTTGTTTAAACATTAACAACTCAATAAGCGCTGAGTAACCTTTGATTGCGGGTTTTGAAAAATAGTTTCTGTAGCGCCGTATTCAACAATCTCACCCTTATTGAGTACCACTAGCTGGTCGCTAATATGGCGCACTAAACTTAAATGATGGGTGATCAAAATATAGGTTAATCCAGTTTCAAGCTGTAGTTTAAGTAATAGATTTACTATTTGCGCTCTTACAGAAGGGTCAAGCGATGAAAGTGCCTCATCGAGTACAACAACCTTAGGATCTAATATAAGCGCGCGAGCGAGCGCTACACGCTGTAATTGCCCCACACTAAACATATGCGGATAGTATTGCTGATGATCGACCAGTAGACCCACTTTAAGCAGCGTACTACCAATTTTTTCACTACGTTGAGTTTTATCAAAATCAGTATTGAATTTTAGGCAATCATCGAGCATTTCAGCAATGGTCACTGCTGGGTTTAATGAGGTGGCGGAGTCTTGAAAAATCATTCGGATATAACGACACTGGGCATCACGATTACCATTGTTTTCTATAGTGTTATTCTCTAATAATATCTGCCCGCTATCGGCACTGTATGCACCCACTAATAATTTAGCCAGGGTACTTTTTCCTGAGCCTGTTTCACCAATAATGGCAATTGTTTCACCTTTACCAATACAAAATGAGATGTTTTTTAAAACATCAAACTTTTTACGGCTAAACAGACCCGCGCGCATGTTAAAGGTTTTTGATAAGGCTTGAACTTTTAACAGTGGCTGCATTATTTTATTTCCTTGATCAGCGGGAAGTGACAGGCGTAGCTATGACCATGATGCTTTGAAAGTTTAGGCGCAACCACACATTCTTTTTGTGCTTGTGGGCAACGTGGACCGAGTCGACAACCAATCGGTAAATGTTGTAATGTTGGAATAGTGCCTTTAAGCGCATAAAAGGGTTCTTTATGGGCTAAACCATGCTCATAATCGGGCAGGCTTTTTAGTAAAGCCTGCGTATACGGATGGCGAGGTTGGCTAAAAATACGGTGTGTTGGACCTGCTTCAACCATTTGACCGCAGTACAACACATGAATACCATGCGACCAATTAACAATTTCTTCCAGCTCATGAGAGATCATCAAAATAGACATGTTCTTTAGCTGATTTAAACTTTTTAATAACCTAAACACCTGTGCACGGGTGGTGCTTTCTAGTGCGGTTGTAGGCTCATCAGCAATGAGTAGCTTCGGTGTACGGGCAATCGCCATGGCTATCATAACCTTTTGGCATACGCCCTCAGAGAGCTCATGCGGGTAGCTATCAAGCACCGCTTCATGATTTTTAATACCTACTTTATGTATTAAGGCTTTAACACGGTCTTTACGCTCTCGGTTGCGTTTTAAGAAAAATCCTTTAGCAGCCACTTCAGGCAGTGTTTCAGCGATTTGGTTAAATATTTTAGCAGTAGGATCTAGACAGCGACTGGGGTCTTGGTAAATCATCGCAATGTCTTGGCTAACTGTTTTACGGCGTTGCTCTGGTGTTAAGCGCATTAAGTCAACACCACGCCAATGCATTCTATCTGCGGTTATCACCCAGCGCTCATTAAGCACGCCGACGATGGCTTTTGCAATTAAGCTTTTGCCAGAGCCTGATTCGCCCACTAAAGCGTGTACTTCACCTTCTTTTAAACTAAAGCTTACGCGATCAACAGCACGAATGGCGGTTTCGGAAGTTTGAAGTTCAATGGTTAAATTTCGAATATCTAGTAACTGCATCTAATCGGCCTTACGCGCTTGTAAAACTTTGCGAAGTCCATCGCCCACTAAGTTTGTTGAAAGAACCGCTAAAAATAACAGGACGCCCGGCAATGCTACCGTCCAAGGTGCTAAATATATAAGTCCTAAGTTCTCTGCTAAAATTGCGCCCCATTCAGTAGTCGGCGGCTGTGCACCCAGTTTTAAAAACCCTAATGCCGCAATATCTAAAATAGCAGTAGAAAGCGCCATCGTAAAAATAACTACAATATATTCATACACATTAGGAAAAATCCCGCGTGATAAAATATGCCATTTAGAGGCGCCATCTAAGCGGTAGGCTGTAACATAATCTTTGCCAAGTTCGTCAACTATCAGGTTTCTAATTGAATGAATAAACTGGGGTAATAAGGCCAAAATAATTGCCCATACGGTATTCATTAATCCAGGACCGAGTATGGCAATAATAATGATGGCCAGTAACAATGAGGGAATTGACAGCGTTACATCCAGTAAGTGGTTCAAAAAACTAGAACGTATGCCTTTACTGATCCCTGCAAAGGTACCTACCAACACACCAATAACAGTGGTGATCAGTGCAGCCACAACCGATAACCCGAACGTATATGTGGCGCCATTCATTAAACGAGACAGCACATCTCGGCCTAAATCATCGGTGCCAAGTATAAACCGCACATCGCCCATTTCATTCCACGAGGGAGGCAGTAATAGTGCATCACTGTGCTGTTGATTTACCCCATAAGGCGCAAGAAAAGGCGCGGTAGCTGCTAACAGGCTAAAGGCAATAAACACCCATAAACCAACCAGTGCAGGGTGGTTATTTTTAAACTTTCGCCAGAGTCTCGCTAATGGCGATTTATTTGAATCTTCTGAAAATAAGTTAAACTTTGCCATGCGCTTGGTTCCGAGACAGAGGATCGAGTAGGGTGTAGGTCAGTTCGGCCATAATTGTGGCAATAATAATAAATAAAGAGACGGCCATTAACCCACCTTGTATGGCGGGATAATCACGTTGATAAATACTGTCTATTAACCAGCGACCGATCCCAGGCCACGAAAAAATAACTTCAGTGATCATCGCTAAGGTGATCAAGGTACTAAACTGCAAACCTATTTGTTTTATAACCGGTAGTAAGGCATTTCTTAGGGCGTGATGAATAATAAGCTGCCCACGAGTAAGCCCTTTGGCGCGAGCTGTTTTAATGAAGTTTTGATCCATCACTTTTAACATCGATTCGCGAGTAAAGCGCACTAATACCGTGGTTGGATACATAGCAAGTACAATAGTAGGTAAAGTAAGGTGATGCAGCGCATCTAACATGGCCAAACCATTGTAAGGAAAATCAGCGAGTAAAATATCAAGTAAAATAAATCCTGTGCTCGCGGGTATCTCATACAACAAGCTCACTCGCCCCGACATGGGAAACCAGCCAAGCTTGAGCGAAAAAACCATAATTAATAATAATGCCAGCCAAAAAATCGGCATAGAATAGCCAATCATCGCTGTAGAGCTAATAAATTTATCAGGCCATTGTTTATTATATGCCGATGCTAAAATACCGACAGGCACACCCACTACCACCGAAATAAATAACGCATAGATACTTAGCTCTAACGTTGCAGGAATTAAATCAACCACATGGGCGAAAACACTGCTCCCCGAGGCGAATGACATTCCCCAATCCCCTTGTAAAATTCGTCCTACAAAGGCGATGTACTGCATAAAGTAGTTACTGTTAAATAAGTACTTTTCTTCTAACTGCGCATTTTGGGTAAAGTTAGTGTCTGGTATGCCGCTTAAGTTACTGAGCGGATCGCCAGGAAATAAATAACTCAACGAAAAGGTAAAAATACTGAGTAGCAACACCATAAAAAATAACAGTCCGAGGCGGCGTAAAATATAATCTAAGATCATTATTTTTTCCTCGCGTTAGCCAGCGAAATAGCACCGAATGGCCCTAAGGTAATGCCCTCAACATCTGCGCTACTTGCTTGAAAACGCATGCCATGGGCAATTGGCAGTAAAGGCAATTGTTTGATGATCATGCTTTGTGCTGCGTCGTAATATTGTTTACGTAAATTTAAATCTGTGGTGTCTAACGCTTTGGTCAGTAGTAAATCAAATTCAGGGTTACACCAGTTTGCAGGGTTTTTGCCACTAAAGGTCGCAGTACAACTTAATAATGGGCTAAAAAAGTTATCGGGATCAGGTGTATCAGCTGCCCAACCTAATAACACACTGTCGTGGCGATGCTCACCAATGCGTTGAATAAAGGTGTTCCATTCATATTCTACAATATTTACATTAACGCCAATTTTGCGTAAATCACTTTGCATTAGCTCAGCCATTTTGCGGGCATTGGGGTTATAAATACGGCTTACCGGCATAGCCCAAATGCTCATATCAAAGCCTTTTGGAAAACCAGCTTCAGTTAATAATTTTTTCGCTAACTGTGGGTCAAAAATAGGCATGTTTTTTTGTAGTTCAAATGCCCATGACGTAGGCGGAAGAATAGATTGTGCACGCAGTCCATTCCCGTAATATACCGCTTGCATTATTTTATCTATATCAATGGCATGAACCAATGCTTGACGTACTTTTAAGTTATCAAACGGTGGACGCTCGGTATTAAATGCCCAGTAACCAATATTTAAGTTAGTTTCTCTTTCAACGTTAATATCATCACGCTGCGCTAAAATACTTAATTGGGCACTACTCGGGTGTGCGGTTACATCACACTCTTTGGTCAATATTTTAGCAATACGGGTGGTACCATTTGGGGTAATGTCGTACACCAATTGCTCAAGGGCAACCTCATGCTTCCAATAATCAGCGTTTTTATAAAAGCGCACTAAATGATCGCGTCGGTACTCTTTATAAATATAGGGGCCTGTGCCAATCGGGTATTGATCAAATAGGTTTTCTTGATTATTAGCTTTGAGCGCCATGGCATATTCTTTAGAGAGCACGACAGCAAAATCGGTCGCCATATTAGCTAAAAAGCTGCTCTCGGCATTAAATAACTCAAATCGGACTTGATGATCAGAGACTCTAACAATTTTACGAATTAGCTGGTCAATCCCCACACTTTGAAAGTAAGGGTAATTAGCATCGCCAATAAAGTGATAAGGATTATAAACGTCGAATAATCGACTAAAAGTAAATATTACATCATCAGCGTTAAATTCACGGCTAGGAGTGAAATAAGAGGTGGTATGAAACTTAACTCCTTTGCGCAAAGTGAAGGTAACCGATTTACCGTCTTTACTGATCTTCCAATCAGTGGCAAGTTCACTCTTAAATTCGGCGGTCACGGGGTCAATACTAATTAACCGGTCGTATAACTGGTTAGCAATAATATCGATAGTTGATCCTGTGGTTGTGACTTGTGGGTTAAACGACACAGGATTAGCCTCGGCGCAATAAACGAGGCCTTGGTTTTTTTCTTCTAAGATTTCTTCTTTACTATCAATGCAACCTACTAAGCTCAATGATATTAAAGCAAGTAATAATTTATGCACCCGCACAACCTCTACTATTCTAGCAAATTGTATTTTTTCAAATAACCACGTAGTTGATGATACGTTAAACCAAGTACTTCTGCAGTCTTCTTTTGATTAAATTGGCTATGTTCTAATGCTTTTTTTATCAATGTAATTTCAAATTCATTAGAGAGCGTTTTTAAGTCGCATGGAAACTCAGGTTCTTTGGTACTTGAACTCAATGCTACAGGCGCTTCTATAGGCTGTGCATGAGTAGTCGGTTCAGATTGTATTATAGCAGGTGCTTGTGCATGTTTTATGCGGGCTTTAGGTCTAAAGCGACTTTCGAATGGGTCTAAAATAATTTTATGTACAGGAATATGTTCATTGCCGTGGCGATACAGACTTCGTTCTACCACATTTTTAAGTTCACGGACATTACCCGGCCACTCATAACTGAGTAAACTTTCTTGTGCACTGCGGGTAAAGCCACTAAATAGCTCCCACTCAAGGTCTCGTGCCATGTTCATCGCAAACTGTTCAGCCAGCAACATAATGTCATCTTGACGTTCACGCAGTGGCGGTAAGGTGATCACATCAAACGCGAGTCTATCGAGTAAATCACTTCTAAATTCACCTTGTTGTGCTAAATGGGGTAAGTCTTCATTGGTTGCACAGACTAAGCGAGTGTCTACTTTAACGGTTTGCTTGCCGCCAACACGCTCAAACTCACCATACTCAATCACTCTTAATAGCTTTTCTTGCACCATGGCAGAGGTATTTGCTAACTCATCTAAGAACAAGGTACCACTATTGGCGCGCTCAAAGCGGCCTTCATGGCGTTTACTTGCGCCTGTGAAAGCGCCACTTTCATGACCAAATAATTCACTCTCGAGCAGGTTTTCGTTCAATGCCGCACAGTTAAGCTTGACGTAACTTTGATCCCAGCGTTTGGATAAAAAGTGTAAACGTGCTGCAATTAGCTCTTTACCGGTACCACGTTCACCAATAATAAGTACGGGTTTATCTAGGTTAGCCAGTTGCGAAACCTGATCAAGCACCGATAAAAAGCTGTCTGATTGGCCAAGTAAATTGTCCTGTTGGCGATATTGACTCATATTTCCTAACTCTTAGTCATTTTTACTAACAGTTAGTGTATTTCATTATGGTGGATAACAAAAGTAATTTGTAATTTACATTTAACATATTGAAAATAAATGGTATTTTAAAAATATAAAAGTTGGCAAGCATATTGATACTAATAAAAGCAGACACATTTAGATTAAATAATAGAGGTATATGTTATGGGAATTTTTTCACGTTTTGCAGACATTGTTAATTCTAATATCAATGCCATTTTAGATAAAGCAGAAGATCCTGAAAAAATGGTTCGTCTTATTATCCAAGAGATGGAAGATACACTTGTAGAGGTACGCTCTACGTCAGCAAAAACCCTTGCTGAGAAAAAAGAATTAGTACGTCGCGTAGATACACTAAAAGCCCAAGTAAGCGATTGGCAAGACAAAGCCGAATTAGCACTGAGCAAAGATCGTGATGATTTAGCTCGCTCAGCTTTACTTGAAAAGCAAAAATCAGCCGATGCAGTCGCTGCAGTAGAAAGTGAACTTGATCATGTAGAATCTCATATCGAGAAACTACAGCAAGAAGTGACTACGCTACAAGAGAAACTAGCGGATGCTAAAGCACGTCAAAAAGCGATTATTTTACGTCAACGCTCGGCTGAGTCGCGCCTTGAGGTTAAAAAAGCACTTGATAGTTCTAAAGTGGATGATGCACTTAATCGTTTTGAACGTTACGAAACCAAAATTGATGGGCTAGAATCTCAAATAGAGTCTTACGATTTGGGTAAACAAACGTTAGCAGATGAAATTGCTGATTTACAAAAGAATGAAAAAATTGATGACGAGTTAGCTGAACTTAAAAAGAAACTCTCGAATAAATAAATATAAAACAGGGGCCTTGTGCCCCTGACATCAACATTGAATACGGATTGTCAGGAGAGGATTATGTTTGATCCAGAGATACTAATTGCACCCTTTATCTTGTTTATGATTTTTGTTGCACCACTGTGGTTAATTTTACACTACCGAAGCAAAAAACAGGTAAGCCAAGGGTTAAGCGAGCATGAGCATCACCAGTTATTGGAGCTTGCTCAAAAAGCTGAAAAAATGACTGATAGAATCGAGACATTAGAAGCGTTACTTGATCAAGAGTCACCACAGTGGAGACAAAAAGTATGAACACCAAACGCGAATTATTAAGAGACCCACAGCGCGGTAAAATTGCCGGTGTATGTGCGGGATTAAGTGACTACTTTAATATGGAGTTATGGTTAGTTCGCATTATTTTTGTTAGTGCTGTACTACTAACTGGTGGCCCATTATTTGTGGTAGCGTATATTGCAGCGTGGTTTATTTTAGATAAAAAACAACCCAGTGCTGTAAGTAAAACACAATCAACGTATGGCGGTGATCCGCTAGAAGTAAAATTTAAAGTATGGCAAAAAGGCGAGCCACCGCGTCGTGCGCTGCAAGACTTAAAAGAGCGATTAACTCGTGTAGATAGCCGCCTTCAAAACATGGAACGCTACGTTACTTCAAGCGAGTTTACGGTCAGCCGTGAAATTAATAAACTTTAAGGGATTGATAAGCACCTTGTTTGCAGCCTGATCAATGACGGCAACTAAGGTGCAAAACACTTTATGAGCCAATCATTTGCAAAAAAGACCTTTAAAAGCGTTAAAGGCAAAGCACAAAAAGCCCTGCATCGTAGTTTAGATCAACACGTTAAACTTGCCGTAACAGGGCTGAGCGGCAGTGGTAAAACGGCGTTTATAAGCGCGTTAGTTAAGCATTTAACCTCTCAGGCGAATGACAACAACTTACCTTTTTTTGATGTGATGCGTGAACATCGCCACATTGCTACTAAAATTGTGCCGCAAGAGGCATTAAATGTTCCCACTTTTGATTATAACCGTGCAATAAGTGCTTTACTGCCAAGTGAAGGCGACCCTGCATGGCCCGCTTCTACCGAACGAATAAATACTTTACGTTTGGCGATTAAATACCAAAGCAACGCGGGTCTGCGCGGTCATTTCTCACCCCAATCGACGCTGTATTTAGATATTATTGACTATCCTGGTGAATGGTTGCTTGACCTACCTATGCTCGCGCAAAGCTTTGAGCAATGGTGCGAGCAACAATATCCATTACTTAGCCAAACGCCACGTGATAAAAGCTCAGCTGAATTTTTACAATCCATAGAGCAGCTTGATTTAGATGCACCGGTAGATGAAAACGCACTGGCTGATATTGCAAAATGTTATCAAACCATGTTGGTAGGGCTAAAAAAAGACACTAAGCTTGCCATGTTACAGCCAGGACGGATGTTAATGCCGGGTGACTTGCAAGGTGCACCATTATTACTATTTTTTCCAATTAGTCCTAAAAAAATAAGTGACGATGTAGTAGCGGGTTCTAACTTAGCGCATTTAATTAAACGTTTTGATGCTTACGTAAAAGAAGTCATTAAACCTTTTTATAATGAGCATTTTCGCCATTTTGACCGTCAAATCGTCTTGGTAGATGTACTGAGTGCATTAAATGAAGGCTATGAAACATTAGCTGAGCAAAGTCGAGTGATCAATCAGTTATTGTCACACTTTAGCTATGGTGATTCTGGTTTTTTTAAACGCTTGTTTAAACCTAATATTGATAAAATATTATTTGCTGCAAATAAGTCCGATCACATCAGTGCAAAGCATCACAAAGATCTTGCACTGTTACTCGATTCGTTAGTTAAAGAGCAAAGCAATCACTTAAAATTTGATGGGGTAAAAATAGAAACACTGGCGATGTCATCAATTGCTGCAACTGTGTCCCGCCAAGTGGTTGATAAGGGGCAAACACTCGACTGTATCTATGGCAAGCCATTGAATGAACAACAGTGGCTAACTTACCTGCCTCCTCAGCCGCCGAGCAGAATGCTTAATAAAAGTGAGTGGCCAACACATGGGTTTGAGTTTTTATCATTTGCACCTATGCCAAGCCCAGATCAACAGCTTAAGCACATTCGCTTAGACCATGTGATGCAGTACTTGTTAGGAGATAAGTTAACATGAGTGAGTCAACACACCAATTTCAAGCTGGGCGTCGTATTAATGCCCAAAATATTGAGCAAAATGAACCAGATTTATTAGCGGCTAAAGTCGTAGAGCAGGGACAAAGTGAGCAGCCTAGCAAAGATAGCGACGATCTAATTGAACCTGAAATCGATATTGAGCCTGTATATAAAAAGTCTAAGTGGCAAACCCTTAAAGGCCTATTTGCACTGAGCTTTATGGTTTTAATATTACTTGAGTTCGCATTTTCAATTGTATTGGCGTTTCAGCAGTCGGTTATTTTAGGTGGGGTGTACTTAACCGCTGTAATAACCGGTGTACTACTGATATCGCGTTTATTGTGGCGTGAATATAGAATGTTACGCAGCTTAAAGCGTAATCAGCTGCACCGCCATGAAGCTAATCGTTTGCTCAATAGTGAGCAGGTAGGCGGGGCGATACCTTGGCTTGAAAAGCTTAATAAACATCAGCAATTAGATAATTTCGAAAACTTTAAAAATCAGGTCGCTACGCACCACAGTGACAAAGAAATAATGTCTCTGTACGCGAATAGCTTACTGATAACGCAAGACAATCAAGCTAAAAAGTTAATAAACCGTTTTGCAACAGAGTCAGCTTTATTAGTTGCTCTAAGCCCAATTGCGCTGGTGGATATGATGGCTGTGCTGTGGCGTGGCACTAAATTAATAGAGCAAATAGGCCGCATATATGGCATTGGCTTTGGTTATGCCAGCCGTATTAAACTTTACCGCATGCTTATTAAGCAAGTAATGTTTGTAGGCAGTGCAGAGCTCGTATCTGATTTAGCCGCCACGGCACTCAGTGCTGAATTATTAGGCAAGCTTTCAGGGCGAGCTGCACAAGGTGTTAGTGCCGGTATATTTACAGCGCGTATTGGTTACAAAGCTATGGAGTTAAGCCGACCCTTACCGCGTCTTGAAAACAAGCGCAGCTTGTTAAAAGGCACAGTCCAAGGGATTGCGAGTAAAATTATGAGCCGTAAGGGAGCTGAAACTAAGTAGTGAGAGTTCGTTGGCAATATTTGTGTACAGCTTTTTGGGTAAAGTTTGCACAAATAGCCATCTGAGCATCCGGCATGCTTGTGATTTTAAGTGCGGTGCGTTTTATTTATGCTATTGACACACATAATAAAAACGAGAACACACAATGAGCAAGCATCATCAAAATACCCAATGTATCCATGGCCCGCAAAAAGCAAACGACCCCCATGGCGCATTAACCTCACCTTTGTATCAAACGTCTACGTTTCATTTTGAAAATGCCGCTCAAGGTGCTGCCCGCTTTGCAGGTGAGGAGCCCGGTTATATTTACACGCGTTTAGGTAACCCAACCACTACTGAACTTGAGCAAAAAGTGGCGCAATTAGAAGGCTGTGAGGCCGCCGCCGCCACGGCAACAGGTATGGGTGCGGTATCCGCTTCGGTACTAAGCTTCCTATCGCAAGGCGATCATTTAATTGCATCAAGCGCTCTGTATGGCTGCACCTTTGCTTTTTTTTCGCATATGTTGCCGCGATGGGGAATTGAAGTCACCTTTGTTGATATGACCAATGAGAGTGAACTGCGCGCAGCCATTAAACCTAACTCAAAAATGATATTTGTAGAAACACCAATCAATCCAACCATGGCAGTGATTGATTTAGCATTTATTGGCGATGTTGCTAAACAGCATAATTTACTGAGTGTGGTCGACAATACGTTTTTAACCCCGCTGCTGCAGTCACCAAAAAAGTACGGTATCGATATTATAATGCATAGCGCGACCAAGTATTTAAATGGTCACGGCGATGTTGTTGCGGGTATTGTGTGTGGTTCACTTGAGCATATTACACAGATTAAAATGACCGTGCTTAAAGATATTGGTGCCACTATTAGTCCACACGATGCGTGGTTAATAAATCGCGGCTTAAAAACTTTAGCTATTCGCGTTGAACGCCATTGCCAAAGTGCGCAAACGATTGCTGAGTATTTAGAAGCTCATCCGCAAGTAAATAAAGTGTATTACCCTGGGCTTAAGTCTCACCCGGGTTACAAGTATATTGGTAAGCAAATGAAAGCGGCTGGCGGTGTTATTGCCTTTGAAATTAAAGGGAGCTTAACCGACGGTGAGCATTTTATTGATAGTATGCAACTGTGCACATTAGCGGTTAGCTTAGGCGATGCTGAAACGCTCATTCAACACCCTGCATCAATGACGCATTCGCCATACACTCCCGAAGAAAGACTAGCAGCTGGAATTAGTGATGGTTTAATTCGTTTATCAGTTGGACTTGAAGATGTTAACGATATTATTAACGATCTCAACCAAGCATTTACTAAAATATCTTGAGGTGTAAATTAATGGTTACATTAAATTATTCCTGTGGGCACTATTAAGAATGGGCTGTGTTTTTATCTTTTCTTTACTGTAATTATAAATTTACGATCTGTGTGTTCTGCAAAAGTATTGATCTGCGTCAAGCTATTAAACTTTTGTTCACTTTTGCATAGTATGGCTACATCGAATAGCCAAGCATTTGGCTGTTATTTTGACACCGATTTAGGGTTTTATCCCAAAGAAGGTATTTATGGCTAAAGCAAGTAATTACACCTCCAAAACACCTGATGAAAATGGGGTTATACATTGGAGCGATGAAGAAAATAAAATTTGGTCTGAGCTTGTAGCACGCCAACTTGCGTGCATTGAAGGCAAAGCCTGTGATGAGTACATGGAAGGATTGAAAAAAATCAATCTGCCTCATGATCGTATCCCACAGCTGAGTGAGCTAAACGAAGTACTTTTAGCAACCACAGGTTGGCAGGTTGCACCTGTACCTGCACTTATCGATTTTGATGAGTTTTTTAGGTTACTCGCTAACAAGCAATTTCCTGTAGCGACCTTCATTCGTAGCCGTGAAGAATTTGACTACTTACAAGAACCCGATATTTTTCATGAGATATTTGGTCATTGTGCCATGCTAACCAATCCTGACTTTGCAGAATTTACCCATAAGTACGGGCAACTAGGATACGCGGCAGAGAAAAAAGACCGCGTTTATTTAGCGCGCATGTACTGGTTTACCGTTGAGTTTGGTTTGATGCAAACTGAAAAAGGATTACGTATTTACGGTGGCGGTATTTTATCAAGCCCAGGGGAAACCCAATACGTGTATTCAGATACACCAGAGATTAATCCAATGAATGTGCTAGATGTGCTACGTACACCGTACCGTATAGACATTATGCAACCATTGTATTACACGATTAATTCGATTCATGACCTGTTTGAAATATCTCAAATGGATATAATGACTTTAGTTGAGCAAGCTAAATCACTTGGTTTGCACGACCCTAAGTTTCCTCCAAAAGAAAAATTAGCTAGTTAATTTTTGAAAAAAGTAACGCTAAATTAAGGATTTAAAATGTCTTCATTAAGTGCACAAAAATGTGAAGCCTGTCATGCAGATGCTCCAAAAGTATCTGATGCTGAATTGGCTGAATTGATTAAAAAAATCCCTGACTGGGTGCCAGAAGTACGCGACGGTATTATGCAGTTAGAGCGCGTTTATAAGTTTAAAAACTTTAAACAAGCCATTGCGTTTACCAATAAGGTAGGTGATATGGCTGAAGACGAAGGGCATCACCCAGGTCTATTAACCGAATGGGGCAAAGTAACTGTTACTTGGTGGAGCCATTCAATTAAAGGTCTGCATAAAAATGACTTCATTTGCGCTGCTAAAACAGATGATGTATTTAACGCGCTGTAATTAATTAGATTTGAGTAAATAAAAAGGCACTTTACAGTGCCTTTTTTATTTTTAATTACCGTTTTCTCAATACTGGCTGTATCAGTTAAGCTTTATCGATATTTAACATGTCATCATGCTCAGCCATATCCCAAGGTAGTTCGCCGGGGCTGTTACCTAAAAAGTGTAAGTAGTTCTCAAACTGATCAAGAATATCCTTCACAATATCATCTTCATTGTAGCCATAAACATCGTACGACAGACCACCACGACGTAAAAATACATCAGCCTTATAATACATTTCAGTATTGTCATTATCTGGGCGCAGCTCTGAGTAAGCAAAGCTCGGCATAGGGTGCTCGGTAAGGCGAATATCATAAACAAAATCCACATGCTCATGACGTAGTACAGTTAAATGAGCGCGTCCTAAATCAGTATCAAATTCCACCACAGCATGCCATTTTCGAGATTTAAATTCTGCTTGTACGGCTTTCATTGCCTCAACGACTACGCTACCAATAAAAGTATGTACTTTTTCTTTATTGGGGTAATTAACCATAGCCGCTAAACGGCGTTTCCAATGGGATAGATCAATATTACGACTATTGAGTGAATGTGCTTGTAGGCTGGTATCGCGATGGCCCTCAATTCTTAGCGCTCGCCAAAGCCCCGCAGTGGCAATTAGCATAATAATAGCAAAGGGTAGCGCACTGGCAATGGTCATGGTTTGCAGTGCACTTAAGCCACCAGCCACTAATAAAACAGCCGCCACAGCGCCTTCAAGTACCGCCCAAAACACCCTCTGCCATGCCGGTGTATTAATATTTCCACCTGAAGCGAGTGAATCGATTACCAAAGAGCCGGAATCAGATGAGGTAACAAAAAAGGTAACAATTAAAATAACCGTGAGTAGCGAAATAAAAAATGATAACGGTAACACTTCAAATAATTGAAATAATGCGACGGCATGATTTGCTTGTACATCACCAATGAGCGTATCAAAGCCTTCATTCATTATTAAATTCAGTGCTGTATCGCCAAAAACTGAGAACCATAAAAAAGTAAAAATAGTGGGAACTAACATTACGCCAACAACAAATTGCCTAATAGTTCTACCGCGGCTAATTTTTGCGATAAACATCCCAACAAACGGCGCCCACGCAATCGTCCAGCCAAATATAAATAAAGTCCAGTTACCAATCCAATCACTGCGACTATAGGCTTGTAAGTTAAAGGTCCGCTCAACAATACCACTAAGATAACTGCCGGTATTTTGTAAAAACGATTCTAAAATATGAATACTTGGGCCAATAAAAAATACAAAGGCCATTAATGAAACCGCTAAGGTCATATTCACGATTGATAAACGTTTTACCCCTTTATCCATCCCTGCGATTACAGAGAGGGTTGCTGCGGCGGTAATAATAGCAATCGCGGTAATTTGTACTGTGGTATTAATAGGAATATCGGGCCATAAATAGTGTAGCCCCGCGTTGATTTGAGTCACCGAAAGTCCGAGTGTGGTCGCAATACCAAATAAGGTGCCTAGTATGGCAAATACATCAACGGTATGACCGATAGGACCATATATTTTATCACCAATTAGTGGATATAAGGCTGAACGAATAGACAGCGGCAGACCATGACGAAAGGCAAAATAAGCTAGCACTAAACCAACAATTCCATAAATAGCCCAAATATGAAATCCCCAATGGAAAAAGGCAATTTGCATTGCTTGCTTAGCGGCATCCACGGTTTCAGCCGCGCCCGATGGCGGGGATGCGTAATGCAGTACTGGCTCGGCTACACCAAAATAAAGTAGCGCTACGCCGTAACCGGCAGAAAATAGCATGGCAAACCATTCACCAAAGCTATATTGCGGCTGTGCATGATCGGGGCCTAGTTTTATATTCCCCCAACTGGAGGCGGCGACACACACGATAAATACCAAGAAAATAGCGACTGATAACATATAAAACCAGCCAAAGGTTTCTGTTATCCACGCAAGGGCAACACTAAATGCCTGACCTGCGAGTTCAGGGTTACTACTTGTACCAATTACCAAGAGTAGAATAATAAATACTGCAGGCAAAAATACAGGTAGCAAAATAGTTGAGCGTAAAGCAGTTTTTGTCATATTAATCCTTAATATTAATTTGCTAACTTTCAAGTATGCTTGCCTACCTTATTATATATTCCGTTTATTGGCTAATTCAGTTGCTTGATTTATATACTTTAAAAAGGAGGGTAAAAGTTAATTTATAGGTGTTAGCAAATTGATAACCATACTTTTTAATCCGGCTGTCAGTGACGAGTAGCTCTGTGTAATTTCATCGGCGTTTAACTCAGCTCAGATAAACGTTTATAACTTAAAGCTATAAACTTTTCTCCCAATTGCATTGCTTTACTAAGTTAAACCATGGGCTGGTAAAGTCTTTAGCGGTAATGGGCTCAGGTAGGGTTAAAGTAACATCAAGCTTTTTAGCTAGATAATGTGCTACTAGCTGTTTCATTTTATCGCTTTCTAATTGCTCGTAAGCTGCTTGCAGCTGATGTTTATCTTTTTGACTTATGAAATCGCCAGTTAAATTTTTGTAGCCTAATTCAAGCCAAAGTAGCTGTGCTTGTTTAGCTTCGTTGGGAAATGCATGGGTTAAAGTTGCCGTTGGAGTATAGAGACGTTCAAAGTTAAGCTGATGTTCTTGAATTAAAAAGACCATTAATAAATTAAGCCCGGTTGAGATTTGCCCCGCGCGTTTATCAATATTTTGGTTAAGGCTTAACGCACTTCTAAAGTAGCGTTCAGCCTCAGTAACATTGCCTTCATCAAGCGCTAAGTAGCCCAAGTTACTTTTTATGAGTGCTGTTATATTAGGAAGCTTTAATTGCGTGGTGAGATCAAGATTATTTAAGTATAAAGCACGCGCTTTAGCAAAGTCATTTTGCGAGCGAGCAACCAGCGCCATACTGTTGGTGAGTGTTAATCGTTGGCGATCGTTGTGCGCATATTTATAAGCACATTTGAATGAGAGCTGGGCATCGCTTAAATATTCAGCATGGCGAAGCCATATTCCCAAGGCACTCATTATGGTGGTCAATTTTTGTTTAAAGTAGTCAGCTTGATGATGCTGAAATATTGCGTCAATCGATTTATAAAGCCGATCATAATGACTTGTGGGCACGGCTGTGCGGGCATAAAGCAAATGCCAGCGGATAAATAGCGCAGCAGGAGCTGTATTTAGTTCTTTGAGATTTTCAAGAATGATTATTGATTGTGCGGGATTAACAACAAGGTAATCTTCGGCTTCGTTAAGTTTAGCTTTAAACGATGTAAAATCATTAGCCATAGCCTGCGTTGAACCAAATAACACCAACCAACCTATAACGAAAAGGCGCAACAGCTTATCCCCAACAATCGAATTATGCGTTTATTCACTATAGATGCAGGTATCTAACAAAGCAACGCGATTAAAGGGTACAGGTTTGTGAGGAGGTATTTTAAAAGCACTAAAAAAGCCCTAAACCTATACAAGCTTAGAGCTTTTTCTGTATGTAATTAAATTTTAGCGAATACACTTAACTTTAATGTGTTGTTGGGTTTCGTTTAACTCAACCCAATCTACGTTTAATATTAACCTGCTTAGCGCTTACAGCTAAAAACTTACAACTGCTTTTTAATCATCAATTGAGCGAAGCAGAGCGTTAATGCCTACTTTTTCGCGTGTTTGTTGATCAACTTTTTTCACAATAATCGCAGCGTATAAACTATGCGTGCCATCTTTTGAAGGCAGAGCACCTGGAACCACAACAGCACCAGCAGGTACGCGACCATAATGAATTTCACCGGTTTCACGGTCATAAATACGGGTACTTTGGCTAATGTAAACACCCATTGAAATAACCGCACCTTCTTCAACAATAACGCCTTCAACAATTTCTGAACGTGCGCCAATAAAGCAATTGTCTTCAATGATGGTAGGATTTGCTTGTAGCGGCTCTAAAACACCGCCTATGCCCACACCGCCTGATAAGTGTACATTCTTACCAATTTGAGCACATGAACCTACAGTGGCCCATGTATCAACCATAGTGCCTTCATCAACATAGGCACCAATGTTTACATACGATGGCATTAGTACAACATTTTTCCCTACAAAGCTGCCTTTACGGGCAACGGCGTTGGGTACTACGCGCATGCCGCCTTGTTGAAACTGTTCTGGTGTGTAGTCGCTAAATTTAAGCGGTACTTTGTCGTAAAATTGATTTACGCCATCATTCATTGGTTGGTTTTCACGAATTCTAAATGAAAGTAGTACGGCTTTTTTAAGCCATTGATGAACAACCCATTCGCCAGAAATTTTTTCTGCAACACGCGCTGCGCCACTATCTAATAGCTCAAGTGCATCAATAATTGCTTGTTTAACATCGCTTGATACGGTTGTTGGGCTAATGCTGTCGCGGTTATCCCACGCATTTTCAATCATGGTTTTTAAATCTGACATAGTGTCCTCTTATTCAATTTCGGCGTTGAGTTTTTTACGTAATGCCTGATGAATTTTTGCTTGCTCTTCATCAGTCAGCGATTGATATTCGTTATTAGATACCACAAAGAAATCTTCTGCACGCTCGCCTACCGTGGTAATGCGTGCGGCATGTATGTGGAGTAAGTAAGCTTGAAAAACCTCGGCTATTTTAGTTAACAGCCCAGGTATATCAACCGCTTGAATTTCTATTAAACTACGGTCCTTACGAGGGTGCGGGCGCAGTACAATTTTTGGTTTAATATTAAAGTCTTTAAAGCGTTGTGAACGGCTCTTTTTAAAGCGTATTTTTTTACGTGGATCACTTAATGCTTGCTCTAATCCGCGTTTAATCGATTGCGCACGGCTACTGGCAATTGGGTCTCCGCTTACTTCTAAAATAACAAAGTTGAACAGTACGTAGCCATCTTTGGTGGTCAGTACTTGGGCGTGTTGAATTTGTGCTTTTTTAGAGCCAATAACACTGACTAATCGAGCAAATAGCGCACCTGAATAAGGACTATATGCAAATACTTGGGTGCCGCCATGCATTGCTTTATTTGAGACAATAACACTGGGTAGGCTCAAATCGGTGCATTTTAGTAAATGCTCTGTATGCCACGAAATCTGTTGCTCACTAAAAGCGGTAAAGTAATTGGCTTTAAAGCGGCTCCAAATTAAGTCAATTTGATCTTCATGGTAATGCAAATTAATCAAGCGCTGTTTAGCTTGATGCTTTTTATCTCGAATTTGGTCGCGTTGATCCATAGGATTTTCAAGGCCAAGGCGCAAAGCACGTTGTGTATGCAAGTAAAGCTCGCGTAGTAGAGTGTTTTTCCAGTCATTCCACAAGTTGTCATTAGTGGCGCGTATATCGGCGACGGTTAAACAATAGAGATAATCGAGCTGGCGCTCTGTTTTTACTCGCGATGCAAAATCTTTTATTACGTCTGGGTCGTTTATATCTTTACGCTGCGCCGTTACCGACATGAGTAAGTGGTTACTAACAAGCCAGGAAATTAACTTACCATCGGATGATGCAAAACCATGCAATTTAGAAAAAGCAATGGCATCAACAGCGCCCAGTTCAGAGTGATCGCCCCCACGGCCCTTAGCAATATCGTGGAAAATACCGGCTAAATAAAGTAGCTCTGGTTTATCCATACGCGTAACGATTTCGCTGCAAATTGGGAATTCGCTAATCCCGGTTTTATCAAAATACTGATAAATATTATTGATCAGCTTGTGGGTGTGTTCATCAACTGTGTAGGCATGAAACAAATCAAACTGCATTTGGCCAAAAATATTTCGCCACTGCGGCAAATAGGCGGCAATCATGCCGTGTTTGTGCATCAGCGTAAAAGCACGTCCCATGCCATTAGGATGCTTTATGATTCGTAAAAAAGCTTCTCGGCAGGCTGCGTAGTCTTGTAGGTCGCCTAATAAACGGCGACGAACTTGGCGAATAGTGCGAATTGTGCTTGGGTATATATGGGTAATTTCAGGGTGGTCAGCAATATGCTCAAACAACACAAAAAGTTGATCGCGTCTAAAGAATACAGACGGACTTTTTACCCGAATTTGATGGCCAACGCGCTCAAAGTTACGATCAAGCTCTTCAACGGTAGCTTGACTGCTGTCTGGCGAAATACTTTGCTCAAAGTACGAAAGCAACATTTGGTTAAGCTCACGTACTCGGCTCATGATTCTGAATAAACGCTTCATCATGCGCTCAACCGAGGCTTTACCATCGCTACCAAAACCTAAAATTTCTGCAGCTTGGGGTTGATGATCAAACAATAAGCGGTTTTCTGAACGTTCTGCGGCTAAATGCAATGCAAAGCGGATATTCCATAAATTTTCAAGACACTCTAACAGCTCTTGATATTCCTCATGGGTCAGGTAGCCGTGACTAATTAGCTCTTGCAGAGTTTCTGCCCTAAAGTGCTTTTTAGCGACCCAAATAATAGTTTGCAGGTCGCGAAGACCCCCTGGGTTTTCTTTTATATTTGGTTCTAAATTGTAGGCAGTACCGTGGCACTTTCTGTGACGCAAGTTTTGTTCTTGTACTTTTGCGACAAAAAATTCACCTGAGCCCCACACCGGGGTTTCAATAATATGGTTTTTGAGTTTTTCAAACTCAATATGATTGCCAAAAATAAGACGGCTTTCTAATAAGCTGGTGGCAAAGGTAACGTCTTCACGTTTTTGATCTATGGCTTGTTCAATAGTACGAACACTATGACCTATCTCGAGATTAAGATCCCATAACATAGTAACGAATTGGCCGATTTTTTCGCAAATATCATCATTAGGCTGTTTCGTAACAAGTAACAAAAAGTCTATATCAGAGTAGGGGTGTAGCTCGCCACGACCATAACCACCTACTGCAATTAAAGCCAAGTCTGGTTCGTGAGCTAAATCATAAACCTGAAAAAGTTTGATTAGCAACCGGTCAATAAATTCTGCACGGGCATTAATTAATTTACCAACAGGTTGTTTGGAGAATTCATTATGCAACCATTTATAGAAATAGGCGGAGCAATCGCGGTAATCGCTTAATTGCTCAGCATCATTGAGCAACTTTTTTACTTTGTTAGGTAATGCCACTTAGGCTGGCTCCTATATATGGACTGCATTGAAATTTATTTTTATAATATATTTGCTGTAAGGGCAATAACTTATGTTATCCCCTTACAGCAAACCGCTTAAGCGATATACGGCAAATCAGTTACTATCGCGATTAAGCGCGCACTTAAAATTAGTGCTCGATAATTCTATCGATTGTATCATCTGATCGTAGTGTTAAAATTTCAACACCATTTTCAGTTACAAGTAAGGTGTGTTCCCACTGAGCTGATAAACTACGGTCTTTTGTTACCACAGTCCAGTCGTCTTTAAGTAATTTACATTGGCGTTTGCCCGCATTTACCAT
Source organism: Pseudoalteromonas sp. S1610 (assembly GCF_005887465.1). Classification (GTDB taxonomy): domain Bacteria; phylum Pseudomonadota; class Gammaproteobacteria; order Enterobacterales; family Alteromonadaceae; genus Pseudoalteromonas; species Pseudoalteromonas undina. The sequence goes on from NZ_PNDI01000024.1 coordinate 29,573, forward strand.
AGGTTCGATGGTTAAACACATACCTGCTTTTAATGTTTCGCCAGTACCTGCTTTACCGTAATGCATTACTTGTGGTTCTTCATGGAACTCGCTGCCGATACCATGGCCGCAGTATTCACGTACGATAGAGTAGTTAAAGCTCTCTGCATATTTTTGAATAGCGGCACCAATATCACCAAGGCGAACACCCGGTTTTACCATTTTAATGGCAAGGTAAAGACTTTCTTGAGTAACTTCTGCCAGGCGTTTACCTTGGATATTAGGCGTGCCTACATGAAACATCTTTGATGTGTCACCGTGGTAACCATCTTTGATAACGGTGATGTCAATATTAACACTGTCACCGTCTTTTAATGCTTTGTCGTTCGGAATACCGTGACAAATTACATGATTTACTGAGGTACAAATTGATTTTGGAAAACCATGATAATTAAGAGGAGCAGGAACGGCATCTTGCACATTAACAATATAATCATGACAAATTGTATTTAGCTCATCGGTGGTGATACCTGGTACCACATGTGGTTCGATCATTTCTAGCACATCAGCAGCCAAACGGCCGGCTACACGCATTTTCTCGATTTCTTCAGGGGTCTTAATCACAGCGCTCATTGAGGCTCCAAAGTTGCGTTTTTAGATGATTATCGTCGCACAATTTTTGCACGAGACGTTGAGTATTTATTTTTAATATGGTATAAAGCGCGCCGTCTTTTTACAAATAAATTCTTAAATGATTTTTTGTATTTAAGGCAAACACAATTTTATTTTAACACACACACGTATCGTCACATACACTTGGGTGCATTTCAGTTTCATTTAACTGCGGTGTTGGTGCTATGGGATATGTGGAGGCCTAACCCTAAACAACTTAGAGGATTTACAAAATGGCAAACGTTTCAATGCGCGATATGCTTCAAGCTGGTGTTCACTTCGGTCACCAAGCACGTTACTGGAACCCAAAGATGAAGCCTTTCATCTTCGGCGCACGTAACCGTGTACATATCATCAACCTTGAGCAAACTGTACCAATGTTCAACACTGCACTTAAGTTTTTATCTGGTGCTGCTGCAAACAAAGGTAAAGTTCTTTTCGTTGGTACTAAGCGCGCAGCAAGCGAAGCAGTAAAAGAAGCTGCTTTACAAAGCGATCAATTCTTCGTTAACCACCGTTGGTTAGGCGGCATGTTGACTAACTGGAAAACAGTTCGTCAATCAATCAAGCGTCTTAAAGACCTTGAAGCTCAAAGCCAAGACGGTACTTTCGAGAAGTTAACTAAGAAAGAAGCGTTAATGCTTACTCGTGAAATGGAAAAGCTTGAAAAGAGCCTTGGTGGTATTAAAAACATGGGTGGCCTTCCAGACGCTATCTTTGTAATCGATGCTGACCACGAGCACATTGCTATCCGTGAAGCTAACAACCTAGGTATCCCAGTTGTTGCAATCGTTGATACTAACTCTAACCCAGACGGTGTTGATTACATCGTACCTGGTAACGATGATGCTATCCGTGCAATCAACCTTTACACTAGTGCTGTTGCAGCTGCGATCACTGAAGGCCGTGAGAGTAACATCGTTGCTCAAGCTGAAAAAGATGACTTCGTAGAAGCTGAGTAATTAGCTGTCATCAAGTCTTCATCTTTTAAAGGTGAAGACTTGCTATTCTTGTGGAGCGGGTAACCCGCTTATCTAAACCTGATTTCAGATTTGAGGATTTACTAATGGCTGTAACTACTGCCCTAGTTAAAGAATTACGCGAGCGTACTGGCGCTGGCATGATGGATTGTAAAAAAGCGTTAACTGAGACTGATGGTGACATCGAGTTAGCGATTGAAAACATGCGTAAGAGCGGTGCTGCAAAGGCTGCTAAAAAAGCAGGTAATATTGCTGCTGAAGGTACTATCATCATCAAGCAAAACGCGGGTGTTGCAGTACTTGTAGAAGTTAACTGTCAAACTGACTTCGTTGCTAAAGATGCAAGCTTCCTAGCATTTGCTAACAAAGTTGCAGATGCTGCTATCGCTGACACTACATCTATCGAAGACTTACAAGCTAAGTTCGAAGAAGATCGTGTTGAGCTAGTAACTAAAATTGGTGAAAACATCAATGTACGTCGTCTTCAGTACATCACTGGTGAACAACTAGTTGAGTACCGTCACGGCGAGCGTATTGGTGTTGTTGTTGCAGGTGTTGCTGATGAAGAAACACTTAAGCACGTTGCAATGCACGTTGCTGCTTCAAACCCAGACTACCTAACTCCAGATGACGTACCTGCTGATGTTGTTGAAAAAGAAAAGCAAGTACAAATCGACATCGCGATGAACGAAGGCAAGCCTGCTGAAATCGCTGAGAAGATGGTTGTTGGTCGTATGAAGAAATTCACTGGTGAGGTTTCTCTTACTGGTCAACCTTTCATCATGGAACCGAAAAAATCTGTTGGCGAAATTCTTAAAGAGAAAAACGCAACAGTTACTGGCTTTGTACGTATGGAAGTTGGTGCAGGTATCGAGAAGAAAGAAGAAGATTTTGCTGCTGAAGTTGCTGCTCAAATTGCAGCTGCTAAAGGTCAGTAAGACATACTATTTGTGATGCAAAAGGAAAATACATGCAATTAAAGTACTATTTGCTTTTGCGTCACGCTTAGAAATTCTTTAAAATAACCGCGCTTTTATGTTTAACATAAGCGCGGTTATTTTTTATCCATAATTCAATAAAAGTTGGCCCCAAAACTATGACTATCAATCGCAAACCTATTTTTAGACGTGTTCTTCTCAAATTAAGTGGTGAAGCTTTAATGGGAGACGAAGGCTTCGGCATCGACCCTAAAGTTTTAGATCGTATGGCACAAGAAATTAAAGAGCTCGTAGAACTCGACGTAGAAGTGGGTTTAGTTATTGGTGGCGGTAACTTTTTACGCGGTGGCTCATTAGCCGAAGCGGGCATGAATCGCGTTGTTGGTGACCACATGGGGATGCTTGCAACCGTAATGAACGGCCTAGCTATGCGTGATGCGCTACACCGTGCGTTTGTAAATTGTCGCTTAATGTCAGCTATCCCTTTAAATGGCGTATGTGATGCCTATAACTGGGCTGAAGCTATTAGCTTGTTGAAAACAGGTCGCGTTGTTATTTTTGCCGCTGGCACAGGTAACCCGTTCTTCACTACTGACTCTGCAGCGTGTTTACGCGGCATTGAGATTGAAGCTGATACGGTAATTAAAGCGACCAAAGTAGACGGTGTATTTAGTGATGATCCGGTGAAAAACCCTGATGCGACACTTTACCGTCACTTAAGCTACAATGAAATTATTGATAAAGAATTAAAAGTAATGGATTTAGCGGCATTTACTCTTGCTCGCGACCATAATATGCCATTGAGCGTATTTAATATGAATAAATCAGGCGCATTAAAACGCGTAATAATGGGTGAAGAAGAAGGAACCCTTATTTCTTCACAAGCCTCAGATGAAGTTAGTAACTAGATTAGGATTAAACCGTGATTAACGATATTCAAAAAGATGCGCAAGAGCGCATGCAAAAAAGTGTAGCAGCACTTGGTAGTCAATTATCTAAAATTCGTACTGGCCGTGCTCATCCTGCAATTTTAGACGGCATTATGGTGTCGTACTACGGCGCTCCAACACCGTTAAACCAAGTTGCAAATGTAACTATTGAAGATTCACGCACACTGGCTATTGGTGTATTTGATAAGTCTTTAGCGCAAGCTGTTGAAAAAGCTATTATGGCTTCTGACCTTGGTTTAAACCCAATGTCTGCAGGCACGGTTATTCGTGTACCTCTTCCTCCATTGACTGAAGAACGCCGTAAAGATTTAATTAAAATCGTACGTGGCGAAGTAGAAGGCGGACGTGTTGCTATTCGTAATATTCGTCGTGATGCAAATGGCGATATTAAAAACTTATTAAAAGATAAAGACATCTCTGAAGACGAAGCACGTCAAGGTGAAGATGCAATTCAAAAAATCACTGATAAGTTTATTAAAGAAATGGATACACAATTAACAGCGAAAGAAGCTGAGTTGATGGAAATCTAATAACTGTTCTAGACCTAGGCAAACAGCTTTAGCTAAATAATTAAGCCGCTTTTTACAAGTATTCGCACTTTACTTTAATTGTGTGATTTTAAAGAGTAACAGAATGTATTTTCTCTTTACTAGTGGCTCGATTATCAGTAAATACAAGGTTGTTAGCTGTATAATTATTTGCTTAAAGTAGATTTATTATCACGGGTACAGGTTAAATTTATTAGTTTTGAAACGCCGTCTGGGGTATACTAGGCGGCGTTTTTTTATGGAATACACAAAATTTATGGTTCTAGACGCTGATACAATTTCACAGCAATGTTTGCCTAAACATGTTGCCATCATCATGGATGGGAACGGGCGTTGGGCACAAGCCAGAAATAGGCCTCGTGTATATGGGCATAAAAAAGGCGTGGATGCAGTTCGTCAATCTGTGCAGTTTTGTACTAAATTAGGGATACAATCGTTAACCTTATTTGCTTTTAGTAGTGAAAACTGGCGCCGCCCTGAAGACGAAGTAAATACATTAATGGAGCTTTTTTTATTTGTACTAAGTAAAGAAGTTAAAAAGCTGCATAAAAACAACGTAAAACTAACCATCATTGGAGATTTATCTCGATTCTCTGAAAGCTTGCGTGCGAAAGTACATACTGCGCAAGAACTAACAGCGAATAACACCGGTCTGCACTTAAATGTAGCGGCAAATTACGGTGGTCGCTGGGATATGACTCATGCTGCTAAGCAGGTTGCTTTACAAGTAGCAAATGGGGAACTTGATCCCGCAGACATTACAGAAGAACATATTGCACAGCATATGAGTATGGCAGATCAGGCACAGCCAGATTTATTGATCCGTACTGGTGGCGATGTCAGAATTAGTAATTTTTTACTTTGGCAGGCAGCCTACGCTGAACTTTATTTTACCAATACACTTTGGCCTGACTTTAACGAAGCTGCTTTTGCAGAGGCCATCGCATGTTACGTTGCCAGAGAGCGACGTTTTGGTTGCACGGGCGAACAAATAAAACAATTACTCGCTCAAACCTAAAATAGATTAAGGGTCATCATTTTGTTAAAACAACGTATTTTAACCTCACTAGTGCTAGCACCATTAGCACTGGCTTTGGTTTTTTACACCCCACTAACGTTATTTAGTTATTTTGCGGGTGCTATTGTATTAATGGGCGCATGGGAATGGTCTGCTTTTATGGGGCTATGCGATAAACTAAAACGCGGTGCGTTTGTATTGTTAGTTGCAGTATTACTCGGTTTACTTAATTTACATTGGCCGATAGAAACTCTATGGCAGAACGGTAAGCTTGTAGGTGATGCCAATTACTTATTTACCTTATCGTTTTCATGGTGGTTAGTTGCAAGTTATTTAGTGTGGCGTTACCCCGCTATGGCTAAAGGCTGGAATGAAGGGCTCATGATGCGCGGTATTGCAGGTTTACTGACATTGGTACCACTGTGGCTTGCGCTTAACACCCTTCGAAGTGCGCAATATACAGAATCAACACACTATGGTTCTATGCTGATTTTAGTGGTTCTAGGTATTGTATGGAGTGCCGATATTGGCGCTTACTTTACCGGTAAAAGTTTCGGTAAACATAAGTTAATGCCTAAAGTTAGTCCAAATAAAACCATAGAAGGCCTCGCCGGTGGCGTGGTTGCTGCGGTGTTATTTGTATTGGCTTTTTGTTATTACACTAACGTTGATACTTCTGTGTGGCCAATTTATGCAGTAATGACAGCATTTATTGCTTTGTTCTCTGCGGTAGGTGATTTACTCGAGAGTATGTTTAAACGTGAAGCGGGTCTTAAAGATAGCGGCAGTTGCCTACCTGGGCACGGCGGTATTTTAGACCGTATTGATAGCTTAACTGCAGCAGCGCCGATGTTTGTTATTTGCTTTGCCTGGACACTGAGTTTATGAGTGTAGAGCAACAACTGGTTATTTTGGGTGCAACGGGGTCTATAGGTCTTAGCACGTTAGATGTTGTTGCAAGAAATCAACAGCAGTTCAAGGTGTTCGCATTGGCCGCAGGGCAAAATGCAAAGAAAATGGCTGAGTTGTGTCTTGCTCATCAACCTCGGTATGCTGTTATGGCTTCAGAGCAAGCCGCTAAGCAGCTTAGTGAACTTTTAAAAGGTATGTGTAAAACACAAGTAATGCATGGCGAGAAAGCCATGAGTGAGCTTTGTGCGCATGTTGATGTTGATACTGTGATGTCAGCTATTGTTGGTGCAGCTGGGTTACTGCCTACCTTGAGCGCAGTTGAAGCAGGAAAAAAAGTACTGCTGGCAAACAAAGAGTCATTGGTGATGTCGGGTCAGTTGTTTATTGATAAAGTGAAACAACATCAAGCAACTTTATTACCCATCGACAGCGAACATAATGCTATTTTTCAGTGTTTACCTAGTACGTTACAAAACACCCAAGGACAAGCACGGCTTGAGCAGCATGGCGTTAGCAAAATTTTATTAACTGGCTCTGGTGGCCCATTTTTAAACCGTGATATTAATACGCTTGATAGCGTTAGTGTCAGTGAAGCGGTTGCTCACCCTAATTGGTCTATGGGACAAAAAATATCAGTAGACTCAGCCACGATGATGAACAAGGGCTTAGAGTTTATTGAGGCTAAATGGTTATTTAACTGTGATGCCAGCGATATTGATGTGGTGATTCACCCACAAAGTATTATCCACTCTATGGTGCAATACCAAGATGGTTCTATTTTAGCGCAAATGGGAAACCCCGATATGCGCACCCCTATAGCACATGCGCTTGCCTTTCCACAGCGAATTGATGCGGGTGTTAAACCGTTAAATTTTTCTGATATTTGTGATTTTTCGTTCACCAAACCTGACTTTTCTCGTTATCCTAATTTAAAATTAGCAATTGCTGCGTGTGATGCGGGACAGGGTGCAACTACTACGGTGAATGCGGCTAATGAAATGGCTGTAAATGCATTTTTGCAGGGACAAATTAGTTTTACCGATATTTATAAAGTGAATGCGAAAACGTTAGAGGCTGCAAAGTTCACCAATGTGCAAACGCTTGATGAAATTTTAGAGTGTGATCGTTTAGCACGTTTGAGCGCAGCGCAGTTTATAACCAAAGTGGTGCATTAAAATGTTCGATTTTTTTTGGAATTTAGGCTCATTTATACTCGCACTCGGAATTTTAGTGACCGTTCACGAATACGGTCATTTTTGGGTGGCTCGTAAGGCGGGCGTTAAGGTACTGCGCTTTTCAATTGGTTTTGGTAAACCTTTATTAAAATGGCACGATAAATACAATACTGAATACGTGATCGCGGCAATCCCACTCGGTGGTTACGTAAAAATGTTAGACGAGCGTGTTGATGAAGTACCCGCAAATCAACGTCATTTATCGTTTAATGCTAAATCTGTTCAAGCGCGAATAGCTATTGTGGCTGCTGGGCCTATGGCGAACTTTTTATTTGCTATTTTTGCTTTAGCGGCCATGTATATGGTGGGTGTGCAAACCATAAAACCGGTTGTAGGTAATGTTGTTGAAGGCAGTAGAGCAGAACAAGCAGGCATTACGTCTACTCAGCAAATAATTAAAATTGGTGATGACGATATTACTAATTGGCAAGATGCGACTTTTTCTTTGATGTCGCACTTGGGTGATAAAAGTGTTGCCGTTACTTTACGTAATGAAAATTATCAACAAACAACGCAAATTCTCAACCTCGATGGTTGGAAGCTTGATCAGCAAGATGTACCGCCATTGAGCTCGTTGGGGATTGTGCCGTTTCGCCCTCAAGCAACACTCACTATTGCGGCGATTACTAAAGACTCTGCTGCTGAACAGGCAAATTTACAGGTTAACGACATTATTCTGGCTGTAAACGGCGAAACAATGAGCAGTTGGCAGCAATTAGTTAATCTTATTACTCAATCGGCTAACAAATCCTTACAATTTAGTGTAAAAAGACAAGATAGTATAAAAACAATAATAGTGACCCCAAACAGCCGAGTTGTCAGTAATGGTGTTGAACAAGGCTTTTTAGGTGTTGCTCCGGTTGTAGAGCAGTGGCCTGATGATTTTGTTGAGACTAGACATTATGGGCCACTAGATAGTATTGTGCTGGGCACAAAAGAAACATGGCGTTTAATTACGCTGAGTTTTGACATGATAGGTAACTTAATTACTGGTCAAGTATCAGTAAAAAATTTAAGTGGGCCCGTCGGCATTGCAGTCGGTGCCGGCACAAGTGTTAGTTACGGATTAGTCGCATTTTTAAGCTTTTTAGCTTTGATCAGCGTTAATTTGGGAGTATTTAATTTACTTCCTCTGCCAGTGCTTGATGGTGGGCACTTAATGTATTACATAATTGAACTTTTTCGTAAAAAACCAGTCTCTGAAAAGACACAAGAGTTTGGTTTTAAAGTGGGAGCCTTGCTACTCATTTTTCTAACATGTTTCGCTTTGTTCAATGATGTATCGCGCTTGTAGTATTTAAGCGTGGTGACGACAAATTAGAACACGATTGTAAAGCTCGTAACTATTTAGTTTTCGATGCTAAGCGGTAATACAGTTGTAAAGGATAAAGATAATAAAATGGCTATAAAAAAACATTTGGTAGTTTCAAGTTTATTGGGTGCAAGTTTTGCAGCCCTAGGCCAAAACTCCTTTATTGTTGAAGATTTAAAAGTTGAAGGATTGCAACGTGTCGCACTTGGTGCTGCATTAACGCATATTCCTATCAACGTGGGCGACAATGTTGATGAATATACAATTTCAAAAACAATTAAGTCACTTTATCGCTCAGGTCACTTTGACAATATAAAAGCGTTGCGTGATGGCAATAACGTTATTTTTAAAGTAACTGAACGCCCAACAATTAGCTTTATTGAATTTGAAGGCAATAAAGACATTAAAGATGAGCAGTTAAACCAGTCGCTTGATCAACAAGATATTCGTCAAGGCGAGCCGCTGGATAAAACGGTTATCGATAATATTGAAAAAGGCTTAGTTGAGTTTTTCCACAGCATTGGTAAATACAATGCAAAAGTGGACATAAGTATCACTAAGCTGCCACGTAACCGGGTTAAATTGAGACTCGAGTTTGATGAGGGCGATGCAGCCTCTATTCGTCAAATCAACTTAGTTGGTAATGAACTTTTTTCAAACGAAGAGCTACTTCAGCTTGCAGAGTCGCAACAAGATTTACCTTGGTGGCAGTTTATGGGTAGCGATCGCTATCAAAAACAAACCATCGAAGGCGATTTAGAAAAAATTCGTAGCTTTTATTTAGACCGTGGTTATTTGCGTTTTAATATTGATTCAACTCAAGTATCAGTTAGTCCTGAACGTGAATCGGTTTATGTAACGGCAAATATCACCGAAGGTGTAAAATACAAAGTGAAAGGCTTTGATTTTATCGGTGATTTACTCGGCCGAGAAGAACTAATAAAAAGTGTTATCCCACTTCGTACCGGAGAGTTGTATAACGGCTCGGTGGTGACTTCTTCAGAAGAGTTTATAAAAAGTTACTTAGCTCGTTTTGGATATGCTAACGCTGAAGTACGCACCATTCCAGAAATTGATGACGAAAACCAAGAAGTACAACTAACTTTGTCGGTTGACCCTGGAAAACGTGTTTATGTTCGTCGAATTATTGTAGGTGGTAACCAAAATACAGCTGATGAAGTACTACGTCGTGAAATGACACAGCTTGAAGGTGCATGGCTATCTAACCAAAATCTTGAGCGTTCTAAATTACAAATTCAACGTTTACCTTATATGGAAACTGTTGACTTTAATGTGGTGCCTGTTCCCGGTGTGGATGACCAAGTAGATGTTGATTTTACTGTTAAAGAGCAATCTGCGGGTAGCTTTAATGCCGGCCTTGCTTATGGTTCGTACTTAGGCCTGCAATTTAATATTGGTGTAACTGAATCTAACTTTTTAGGCACAGGTAACCAAATTGGTTTTAACATTAATACCTCGCGTGGCTCTGAGCGTGTCAGTGTGTCGTACACAGACCCTTACTTTACGCCAGATGGGGTATCGCAAGGCAGCAGCATTTTTTACAGTAACTACGATGCTAGCCAGTTTAGCTTAATTGACTATAAGTCAAAAAGTTATGGCCTTGGGACTAACATTGGTTTTCCAATTGATGCTATAAATCGTATTAACTTTGGGGCTCGTTGGATAGAAGAAGAACTATCAGATATCGCTGAATATGAGCAAACACGTGTATTACGTGAAACCTTCCTCGATCCAGAAAACCCTGATGCGGGCTTTGAGTTTACCAAGTATGAGTTAAGTGTAGGTTGGTCGCGTGTAACGGTAAACCGTGGTTTATTCCCAACAGCTGGCTCAAGACAAACATTAAACCTAACAGCAACAACGCCGAATTCAGATTTAAAATACTTTAAATTAAATTACGATTCACGTTTTTACTGGCCGATATCAAACGATCATCGTTGGGTGTTCTCAACGCGTGCGGCATTAGGTTACGGTAATGGTTATGGCTCTACTAACGGGTATGAGCAGACGCTCCCATTCCAAGAGTACTTCCGTATTACAGAAATGGAACTACGCGGCTTTGATAGAAATACTATCTTACCGCGCGCAGTATCACGAGTACCGCAATCTATACCAGGCACGCCATCGGGTGATGGTACAACCACAGGTAATATAGGTGGGGCATCTGAGTTTGATGTATTGAGACCTCAGGGCCGTATAGGTGGTAACGCGAAGGCGGTTGCAGGTATGGAACTTATTGTTCCTACACCGTTCTTAGATGAAGAAAATACCAGTTCGGTACGTACTAGTTTCTTTGTTGATGCTGCCAACGTTTGGGATACCGAGTTTAACGTTGATCGTTATCAAAACTTAGGTATTGATGAGCGTGCAAAATTAGATGATTATTCAGACCCAATGCGCTTTAGGGTTGCAACCGGTTTATCATTACAATGGATCTCACCTATGGGTCCTATGCTGATCAGCTTTGCGTATCCGTTGCAAAAAGAAGAAGATGACGATACCAAGACCATCAGTTTTAATATTAGTAACACTTTCTAAAGGAGTTTTTTGTGAAAAAATTATTCAAATCAACAGCAGTTGCAGTTCTAGCTACACTTATGATGGGTACATCAGTTAATGCTTTTGCTCATAAAGTGGGTATTGTAGATATGCAAGAAATCTACAAGCAGCTTCCACAAATGGCTAAAATCGAACAGTCTTTACAAACTGAATTTGCTGAGCGTCGTCAAGAGCTTGAAAAGTTACAGGGCGATATTCGCTTTGAAGCTGAAAAGTTTAAGCGTGAAAGCACCACAATGAGTCAAGATCAAAAAGACGCATTACGTGATAAAATTCAGGGTATGCAAAAAAACCTTGCTGAAAAGGGCCGTCCGTTAGAGCAAGAAATTAAAGCACGTCAAAATCAGGAGTTGGCTAAAGTTCAGACTTTAATCATTGAAACTATCCAAGAGATTGCTAAAAAAGGTGATTTTGACGAAGTTAAAGTAAAAGACACAACTATTTACTTTAATCCTAAAGAAGTAACTGATCTTTCTGAAAAAGTAGTAACAGCTGTAAGTAAGAAATAATTAACCTATGCAAAATTATACGCTTTCGCAAATTGCGGAACTTCTAGGCGCCGAGCTTCAAGGTGATGGCGCTTTAGAAATTAAAAAAATAGCGACACTTGCAAATGCCCATACTGGGCATATTGCATTTTTAGCGAACAAGAAATATCGATCTCAGCTTGAGACAACAAAGGCCAGTGCGGTGATACTCAGCCCTGACGATGCGCCTTACTTTTCAGGCAATAAAATCATCGTTGCCAATCCTTATGTTTGTTATGCCAAACTCGCTCAGTTTATGGATACTACACCTCGTAGTGCAAATAGTGGTATACACCCGAGTGCGGTAATACATGCCAGTGCACAAGTGAGCAAAAGTGCAGCCATTGGTGCTAATGTTGTAATTGAAGCTGATGCTGTAATTGGTGATAACGCACAAATTGGTCCGAACAGTTTTATTGGTGAACGTGCTAAAATAGGCTCAGGCACCAAACTTTGGCCAAGTGTGAGCATTTATCATGATGTTGAGATTGGCGCAGATTGTTTATTGCAAGCTAACACTGTCATTGGTAGTGATGGCTTTGGCTATGCAAATGAACGTGGTCAGTGGCTTAAAATTCCACAATTAGGCTCTGTGATCATTGGCGATAAAGTAGAAATTGGCGCAAGTACCACGATAGATCGTGGTGCGCTTGATGATACTATTATCCACAGTAACGTTATTATTGATAACCAGTGTCAAATAGCACACAACGTTGAAGTTAACTCAGGCACCGCTATTGCCGGTTGTACTGTACTTGCAGGCAGTGTCACCATAGGTAAAAATTGCCAGATTGGCGGCATGAGCGCAATTAACGGTCACATGTCTGTGTGTGATGGTGTTATAATTACCGGCATGAGTATGGTGACCAAATCAATCACCGAACCAGGTATTTACTCATCTGGTATGCCTCATACGACTAACAAAGAATGGCGAAAATCAATTGCTCATTTGCGCAACCTTTCAGACATGAAATCACGTCTAAAAGCGCTTGAAGCATTGAACAAGTCATGAACGTTGAACACTAAAAAGGATGCTATTTTGGCAAACGAATTAAATAGCCTTGATATTCAAGAAATTTTAAGTTTATTACCGCACCGTTACCCGATGCTACTAATTGATCGTGTAATCGATTTCACCCCAGGTGAATCATTGCATGCAATTAAAAATGTATCGATTAATGAACCTATTTTCACTGGCCACTTCCCAAATCAGCCGATTTTTCCTGGTGTGCTAATATTAGAGTCAATGGCGCAAGCAACGGGTCTATTAGGGTTTAAAACGGTTGAAAATCGTAGCGAAAACGAACTTTACCTATTTGCAGCTGTAGACAACGCGCGTTTTAAGCAGCCAGTTGTGCCAGGTGATACCATGCATCTTCATGTTAAGTTTTTAAAAGAGCGTCGTAACATATGGAAATTTGCGGCTGAAGCTAAAGTTGACGGCAAAACAGTGTGTAGCGCCGAAATCATGTGTGCTAGAAGAGAGTTTTAATTGTGATCCATGCTACGGCAATAATCGAACCGGGTGCAAAACTTGGTAACAATGTGTCAGTTGGACCATATAGTTACATCGGTAATGATGTTGTTATTGGTGATGACTGCATTATTGAGTCTCACGTTGTTGTTAAAGGGCCTGCTACTATTGGCTCTGGTAACCATATTTTTCAGTTTGCCTCTGTGGGCGAAGCTTGCCAAGACAAAAAATATAACAACGAACCAACCAGTTTAATTATTGGCGACAATAATGTGATTCGTGAATGTGCGACTATCCACCGCGGTACAATTCAAGATGAAGGTGTTACCAAAATAGGCAGCAATAACTTATTTATGGCTTACACCCACGTTGCACACGATGCGGTAATTGGCGATAACGTTATTTTTGCAAATAATGCCAGTGTAGCGGGTCACGTTCATGTTGGTGATTGGGTTATTTTAGCGGGTAACTCAGGTGTTCATCAATTTTGTAAAATTGGTGCGCATGCATTTGTTGGTATGTATTCGGGGGTAAACAAAGACGTACCTCCATTTGTTACCACCATTGGTATGCCAGCAGGCCCTGCAGCAATCAATACTGAAGGCATGAAACGCCGTGGTTTTGAAAGTGATGAAATCATGGCAGTACGCCGCGCTTATAAAGCGTTTTACCGCAAGAGCTTAGGTGTTGATGAAGCGATTGAATTACTTGCTGAAGATGCTGCAAAGTTTCCAGCAGTGCAATTGATGATTGATTTCGTTAAAAGTTCTGAACGCGGTATTGTGCGTTAAAAAATAGCATTTTTAACAAATTAAAAAACCACCTTTGAGTAATCAAGGTGGTTTTTTATTAGCTGATTAATAATTCAGTCTCTACTCAGTATCGTCCTATTACACTCCCTCTACATTTTTCAATAAAGTATAAAGAATGAAACTAATAAAGTTAGTATTGCTTTCAGTACTGTCGGTGATTTTGGCCGCCTGTAGTACTGCGCCAGGTAATATAAATAATCAACAACGTGATGTTGCAGAGCAAGGTAAAGCATCATTTTATGCTGATAAGTACCACGGCCGACTTACTGCCAGTGGCGAGCGATTTAGTCAACAAGCGGCAACAGCTGCTCACTTAAAGCTCCCGTTTGGTACACGAGTAAACGTTACTAATATTGCTAATAATAAGTCAGTGGTGGTCAGAATTAACGACAGGGGTCCTTATATTCGGGGGCGAATTATAGATTTATCTAAGGCGATGTTTAAAAAAATAGCCGACCCTAAAGTCGGCGTTATTGATGTATCGGTCACCGTTATTGATAATAAGTAATACTGCCAAGGACTAAAAGCGGGTCGTTAACGCCACATAGTCAGGGTGTTCATTGAGCAATTGTTGATGTGAACCTTGAGCGATGATTTGTCCGCTATTTAACCAGATGACACTATCCATTTGTGATAACAACGCTGGATCATGAGTAATTGTTAAAACACTGGCATGCTCTTTCAGCTGTAAAACACTGTTCATAACAGCTTGTTTAGAGATATTATCGAGCCCTTCAGTCGGTTCATCGAGTACTAAAATGGCGGGTTTTTGCAGCAGGGCCTGTGCCAAGGCTATACGTCTTGATTGACCTTGAGACACATTTCGCCCGCCGGTACCTAAACGGGTTTTCAGCCCTTGTTTGAGCTCAGAGAACCAACCACCAAGTTCTGCCTGTGTTAATGCTGCTATCATTTGTTGCGAGGTTGCATCGGGAGCCGCATAAGCAAGGTTTTCGCTTAATGTGCCATCAAAAATATGATGCTGCTGGGCTAAAATATTTAATGTCTTTGCTCGACTCTCATTATTTAAATCATGCAGGCTTATGATTTCTTTGTCGCTTTGTAAGTTTATTGTTCCTTGCTGCAGTGGCCATAAACTACTGAGCAAATTCACTAAGGTAGTTTTACCACTGCCGCTTCTACCAACAATAGCCACTTTTTGCTTCGCGGGGAGCTCAAAACTCACATTATTTAATGCCTGCTTTTGGCCATAGTGATAGCTGACATTATTTAACGACAAAGCCCAGTGCTTATTTAATAGCTCAATATCTGTGGTTGATACATTGTTTGTGCTAAGCGTTTTGTCTTCAAGAATAAAGAGTCGCTCAGCTGCTTTTAGTACATTAGGAAGCTCAATAAAGGCGTTAGGCAGTAACAATACGCTTTCAAAACTGGCAAGCACAAACAGGCTCAACATCGCCAGCTCTACATTGACCATAGCACCGCTAAACACTAGCGGCACAATAGTAACAATGCTGGAAAGCATAGCTAATTGCACTATGAGTAAGCTTAAGCCATCAGCGTTGCCAAGAGCCTTATGACGAATAAATAATTGCTGATTATATTGCTCACTTAACTGATCACACTTAGTGAGTTGTTGGTTTCGAGCTTGATAAATATTTAGTTCTCTAAGGCCCGTTAAGGTGTCTGAGAGCTCTGCTCTTAGTTGTGCACTAAGTAAGGTTTCTTGGTGACTATGTTTATCTAATTGCTTACTTAATATTGCCGGTATAATCACCCCAATAATAATAATCCCAACAAAACAAATAAGGGCGACATTTACATTGTAGGCTGACATAAACAGCATAATAATAGGCACAGTCAGCAAAGCCACTAACATCGGCAGCAACACATTTAAATAAAACTTATCTAATGCGTCTACATCGTTTTGCAAGCGGTTAACTAAATCGGCACTGCGGCTCATAGCTAAATCAAGGTTATTAAGCTTGCTGAGTGTGGCGAACATGTTTACTCGTATTTCACTTAACAATAAAAATGTGGCGTTGTGAGTAACTAAGCGTTCAGCGTAACGTGAGGCGGTGCGCACAATCGCTAAAAAGCGGATGGTGCCAGCTGGGGTAAAGTAGTTCATATGGACGCCGGCAATTCCTGCGGCTGCCATAGAAGCTAAAAACCAGCCTGAAATAGCGAGTAAGCCTACATTAGCTAGCACCGTGAGTGACGCTAGAAACGTCCCCAAAAGCATCGCTTTATAATGAGGGCGGCACAATTTGAGCAAACGAATAAAATTAGCCATTAGTTACCCCTTGTTCTGCTGTTTGCAGTAGCTTTGCAAATTCGCCAGATTGCTGGCTGAGCGATTTAAAATCGCCTTGTTGAGCGATGCAGCCGTTTTCCATCACGATAAGTTGCTTAGCATTTTTTACTGTATTTAAGCGATGTGCAATGGTGATCACCAAGTGGTTTTTTGCATACTCAGCAATAGCGTTTTGAATGAGTTGCTCGGTTTGGCTATCTAAATGAGCGGTTGGCTCATCGAGCATTAAAATAGGGGCGTGTTTTAAAAATGCACGAGCTAATGCTATACGCTGTTTTTGCCCGCCAGATAGCCCTTCGCCTTGCTCACCTATTAAGGTGTTAAAGCCATCGGGTAGCTCGTTAATAAACTCCAGCGCACCTGCTTGCTCTGCAGCATTTACAAGTGCTTCATATGAAGCGTCTGGGTTACCTAATTTTATGTTGGCGGCTAGGGTGTCGTAAAATAAGGTTGGCTTTTGTGGGATCCATGCAATGTTTTGTTGTAATTGGCTTATATCCGCGGTCGTCAATGGTTGTTGGTCAATGGATATATGTTGTATTACTTCTGGGTGAAAACCAAGCATGCAATCAAGTAGGGTGCTCTTACCTGAGCCGCTAGCTCCGACAATGGCTACTAGTCCTGTGCTTGGCAGGGTTAAATTAATATTATTTATTCCCTCATTGCTATTAGGGTAACTAAAGTTGAGCTCATGGATGTTTATAGTATTGTTAGCATCAATATTGATCTTTGCTTTGTTGTTATTATCATTTGATGGCAGTGGTGCGTTTAAAATGATCAGCATATCTGCGGCGGCACTAATTCCCTGCAGGCGCGCATGGTAATGGCTGCCTAATTGGCGAAGGGGTAAATAAAATTCAGGTGCTAGTAACAGTACTACAAAGCCAGTAGCAAAATCCAGAGTGCCAAAAAACAATCTAAAACCAATAATTACCGCTACCAGTGCCACACTAATTGTGGCTAAAAACTCCAGCGCAAAAGAGGATAAAAAAGCAATTTTTAACACGCTTAGCGTTGCGTGCCTAAAATCATCTGAAATACGCGCAATTTGTTTGAGCTCTTTGCGCGTGGCATTAAATAGTTTTAGTTGAGTAAGCCCTTGTACACGGTCAAAAAAATAGTTTCCTAATACTGCCAGTTGTTGCCAACGTTTTTGATTAAGCGCCTCGGCTTTGTGGCCAACTAGAATCATAAAAAAAGGAATAAGTGGAGCGGTTAATAAAAATATTAATCCTGCTTTGTAATCGGTAGGAAATATAACCACTAATATAGCCAATGGAATAAGCGCACTATAGGCAACACCGGGTAGGTATTTAGCATAGTAGTCATGCAGTGCCTCTACACCATTGTGCAGCGTGTTGAGCGTAGCGCCTTGGCCATGTTGCTCTATATAACTTGGGCCGAGTTGTGTGAGCTTATCGAGTAAGGTTTGGCGAATAGCCGATTTAATTTTAAGCGTAGCAAGTGCGCTCAAGCGCTCACTTAACGCTAAGAAAATGGCGCGCAGTAAAATAATACCCGCTAAAGGCCATAAATAGTGGGTTACTTGGGCTAAATTATGCCCTTCAAACATCACCTCATGAATGGTTTGCGCGAGTAAATAAGCTCCTGCAATCATTAAAATTGCATTAACTGTTCCAAGTGCAATGCTTAGCTTTAACCACATTGCCGCCGGTTTACTCTGCTGCTTTAAAAAAGCGCGCAGGGGTTGTTGCTGCGCGCGATTTGGTCGGGGATTAGTCGTCATTGTGATTTGTATTATGCTCGTTTAATAAATCATGGGTGGCTTGTTCATCATCAGCAATGCTGTTTTTATTTTGATGAAATTCATACCACATCACGTTTATAACGCCTAAGGTACAAGCAAGCAGTACACCTAAAATCCACGCGAAATACCACATAATTTAGTCTCCTTAATAACTGCCGTGAGGGTTATTTTCAATTTCATCAACGGTCACTCTGCGCCACATTTTCACATAACACCAGGTGGTGTAGGCTAAAATGAGTGGCACAAATATAACCACAGCAATGAACATAACATTGAGTGTTCTGTGGCTCGATACCGCATCCCAAATTGTTAAGCTAATATCAGGGTTATTGCTTGAAGGCATAATAAACGGAAATAATGAAACGCCCGCAGTCATAATCACCCCAATTAACATCACACTGGTTGCTAATAATCCCAACGCGGGCTTATTCAATTTAGAAAACAGCAGTGCACACAGTGCCATCGCAAATGCCAAAATAGGGAAGGTCATTGTCCATGGACGTTCACTGTAGTTATTAAGCCATGCGCCTTGAGCCGTGGTAACTACTTTTGCCAATGGATCTGCATGACCTTGGGTGTCGCCCATAGAGGCAATTTGATAACCTGTTAGGTTGGCAACCCACACACCGGCCGCTGCAAATAATACTATAAAGGCAAGTAATGAGTAGCGACCATATTGTCCTGAGCGCTCAGCAACTTGATCAGCGGTTCGCAGTTGTAGCCACATTCCCGCGTGTGCAATTAACATGGTAATACTAACTAAGCCGGCAATGAGCGCAAACGGATTAAGTAAGGCAAAAAACGACCCTTGATAACTAACTCTCAATAAATTATCGATATGAAACGGTACACCCAAAAACAAGTTACCAAACGCTACACCAAATACCAGCGCAGGTATGGCACTGCCGGCAAACAAGCCCCAGTCCCAGTTATTACGCCAGCGTTTAGAGTCAACCTTAGAGCGATAATCAAAGCCTAAAGGTCTAAAAAATAATGCAAATAACACCAGCATCATGGCAAAGTAAAAACCAGAAAATGCTGCCGCATACACCATAGGCCATGCTGCAAATAAAGCGCCACCTGCGGTTATAAACCATACTTGGTTACCATCCCAATGGGCGCCAATAGTGTTAATAACGGTACGGCGTTCAGAATCTGTTTTGCCGACTAAGCGTAGCAACATGGCAACGCCCATATCCATACCATCGGTAATGGCAAAACCAATTAACAGCACACCAATAATTAACCACCAGAGCATTTTTAATGTTTCATAATCAAAAATCATGATAGTTCTCCTTTAGCAGCCGTGCTGTGATCAGGTAATTCAAAATGGTACTTACCGGTATGAAGGGAGCTTGGTCCTTGCTTAATAAATTTAATCATTAACCATGCTTCAACAATCGCCAGTCCAGTATAGAAAACAATAAAACCAGTTAAGCTAATTAAAATATCATTTACCGTCAGCGATGACGTTGCTAAAAAGGTCGGTAACACTTCAGAAATTGCCCATGGCTGGCGGCCATATTCAGCCACAATCCAACCAAACTCAATGGCAATCCAAGGCAGAGGAATGCTTAATACTGCGGCCCACAACAACCAACGTTTTTGTTCAATAATACGATGGGCGTTGTAATAAAAAGCAAGGATAAATACGCCAAGCATGATCACGCCACAGCCAACCATAATCCTAAATGACCAAAACATAGGACCCACTTTAGGGAAGGAGTCTTTAACGGCTTGTTGTATTTGTGCCTCACTGGCATCTGCTACATTAGGGGTATAACGTTTAAGTAATAAGCCATAGCCTAAATCATCTTTCACGTTATCAAACTTTTCGATATTTTCAGGGGTATCGTCACCTGCGCGAAGTTTTTCTAGATATTCATAAGCAATCATGCCATTGCGAATACGCTTCTCGTGTTTTTTCTCAAGATCTGAAATACCAATCACTTGTTCATCAAGTGAGCGCGTTGCAATAATACCTAATGCGTAAGGAATTTTAACCGCAGCATGAGTTACTTGCTCTTCAGAGTCAGGAATACCCAGCATGGTAAAAGCGGCGGGGGCTTCTTCGGTATGCCATTCAGCTTCAATGGTCGCGAGTTTTACTTTTTGTACTTCACCGACTTCGTAGCCAGATTCATCACCGAGTAAAATAACACATAAAATAGAGGCTAAACCAAAGCCTGATGCCACCGAGAAGGAACGTTTAGCAAATGCCAAATCACGTCCTTTTAATATGTACCAGCTACTAATCCCAAGCACAAACATAGACGCCGCAACATAACCTGCAGACACAGTATGAATAAACTTAACTTGCGCTACAGGGTTAAATACTAGCTCTGCAAAACTAGTCATTTCCATACGCATGGTTTGATAGTTAAACTCTGCCCCGACTGGGTTTTGCATCCACGCATTAGCAACTAAAATCCATAGCGCAGACATATTAGTGCCCAGCGCCATTAAAAATGTTACCCCTAAATGCTGGCGTTTAGAGAGCCTGTCCCAACCTAAAAAGAACATCCCCACAAAGGTTGATTCTAAAAAGAAGGCCATTAAGCCTTCAATAGCTAGTGGTGCACCAAATACATCACCCACATAATGAGAGTAATACGACCAGTTAGTACCAAACTCAAATTCCATGGTGAGGCCGGTAGCCACACCAATAGCAAAGTTAATACCAAATAACTTGCCCCAAAACTTAGTCATATCACGATAAATCTCGCGACCGGTCATAACATAAACCGATTCCATAATAACTAAAATCCAGGTCATACCGATTGTTAACGGCACAAATAAAAAATGAAATAGAGCGGTGACAGCAAACTGTAATCGCGATAGATCCACAAAGGTTTCATCTATCATTTTTGGCTCCTTTGGTTGTGATGCAGTGACAGCACAAAGCAATTGTTAATGTTTTTAATAAACTTTCAGTAATTTCTGAAAGTTTGCATCATTATTGGCGTTTGTACAAATTTTGTCAATATGTATATTAGAAAACTTTAATATACTATGACATTACATCAGTCTATAAAATACGCAATCATCAATTAAGAGTAAGCTAGAAAAAAGTGGTGCGTTTTAAGCGTTTAACCTAGCCTTAAAACACGGTAAACTAATCGGTATGAACGCCGGGTTTACTTGTGAAAAAATAGCAAATGAAAAAAGATAAAAAACAACTACGAATTGGTATTGTGGCAGGTGAACTGTCGGGCGATATTTTAGGTGAAGGGCTGATAAAAGCGCTTAAAGCGCATTTTCCTGATGCAATTTTTGAAGGTATTGCAGGTCCTAAAATGCAAGCTCAAGGCTGCAAAACGCTGTTTGATATGGATGAACTGTCGGTTATGGGGTTGGTTGAAGTCCTTGGCCGTTTACCGCGTTTACTAAAAATTCGCAAGCAGTTAGTACAGCACTTTATTGATAATCCTCCTGATGTGTTTATAGGCATTGACGCGCCCGATTTTAATTTACGTGTAGAAAAACCGTTAAAAGATGCGGGTATTAAAACTGTGCAATACGTTAGCCCTTCAGTGTGGGCGTGGCGTGAAAAACGCATTCACACTATAAGTGCAGCCACTAACTTAGTATTGGCTTTATTGCCTTTTGAAAAAGAATTTTACGACAAGCACCAAGTACCGTGTACTTTTGTAGGCCACACATTAGCCGACGACATTGCACTTGAGCACGATGATAGCCAAGCCCGCAGCCAATTAGGCTTAAGTGCTGATGACAAGGTGTTAGCGTTATTACCCGGGAGCCGGGGCTCAGAAGTGGGCTTGTTAAGTGAAACTTACATAAAAACAGCGGCTCAGTTGCAAGCACAGAACCCAGCGCTTAAAGTCGTTGTGCCACTGGTGAACGAAAAGCGCAAAGCGCAGTTTATTGCTATTTTAAATGCCACAGCGCCCTCACTTAATGTTAACTTACTGGATGGGCAATCAAATTTAGCCATGCAAGCCGCCGATGCCATATTACTGGCATCAGGTACGGCAACGCTTGAGGGCATGTTATATAAAAAACCAATGGTGGTTGGTTATAAAATTAAACCCATGAGTTATTGGATTTTTAAAACCTTATTTACCTTTAATATTAAATATTTTTCGTTACCTAATTTATTAGCAGACGAAGAGTTAGTGCCAGAGTTTTTGCAAAGCGAATGTAATGTCGCTAATTTAACAGCAGCACTTACCCCTATGCTAAATAGTGACAATAAAGAATTAAAAGCCCGCTTTTTAGCCATACATGAAAAAATTAGATTAGATGCAAGTAAACAAGCTGCAAATGCAGTGGCGGAGTTAATAAATGCAAATTGAACGACCTAATGTAACCCTAATTGCCGGTGTAGATGAAGTGGGTCGTGGACCGCTGGTGGGCGACGTGGTTACTGCCGCTGTTATTTTAAATCCCAATAAGCCAATCGTAGGCTTGGCCGATTCTAAAAAATTAACGGATAAAAAACGTCAATTATTAGCCACTGAAATAAAAGAAAAAGCACTGTGTTACGCCATTGGCCGTTGTAGTCCAAGCGAAATAGATGAGCTAAATATATTACAAGCCACTATGCTTGCCATGAGTCGCGCAGTGGAAGCACTTAGCACAGTGCCTGAATTTGTGTTTGTAGATGGAAATCGCCTACCTGAATTAGCTATGCCCGCCCAAGCGGTGGTTAAAGGTGATAGCTTAGTCGCTGAAATATCAGCCGCATCTATTTTAGCAAAAGTGGCCCGTGATGATGAAATGGTTGAACTTGATGCGCGCTACCCACAATATGGGTTTGCAGGGCATAAGGGGTATCCGACCAAAGCACACTTTGCAGCGCTTGAGCAATACGGCGCTATAGATGAGCATCGTAAGAGCTTTAAACCGGTGCAGCGTGTGCTTGCGCTTTCGGGTAAGGAGTAATTATGCCAGCTCCTGATTTTGTTCACTTACGAGTGCACTCAGACTTTTCGATGGTTGATGGTTTGGCAAAAACCAAACCAATAGTCGCTAAAGCACAAGAGCTTGAAATGCCAGCGCTGGCAATTACTGATCAAATGAACTTTTGTGGTTTAGTGCGTTTTTATGGCGCAGCGCATAACGCAGGTATCAAGCCACTTGTTGGTGCTGATTTTTGGGTACGTAGTCCTGAGTTTCCTGATGAGCCAAGTCGGATAACGTTATTAGCTAAAGATAACACTGGCTATAAAAATATTACTTTATTGATTTCTAAAGCTTACCAACGTGGTCATGTGTTTCATCGTCCAGTTATTGACCGTGAATGGTTAGTTGATTTAAAAGAGGGGCTCATCATACTCTCGGGTGCTAAAGATGGCGATTTAGGAAAAGCATTAATAAAAGGCAACCCCGCTATTGTTGAGTCGGTGGTAAGCTTTTATAAGCAGCACTTCAGCGATCATTATTATATTGAGCTTATTCGTACAAACCGTGCTCAAGAAGAAAATTATTTGCATATGGCAGTGGAGCTTGCAACCACAGAGCAACTGCCTGTAGTGGCTACCAATGAAGTGGTATTTTTAAAGCCAGAAAACTTTGAAGCCCATGAAATTCGGGTGGCTATTTTTGATGGTTATACCCTAGATGATAAACGCCGACCAAAGCGTTTTTCACAAGAGCAATACCTAAAAACGCCAGAACAAATGGCAGAGCTATTTAGTGATATTCCAGAGGCGTTACAAAATACCGTAGAAATCGCAAAGCGCTGTAATGTAACCGTTCAATTAGGTGAGTATTTCCTACCAGATTACCCTACCGGCTCATTAAAAATTGATGAGTTTTTGGTTAAAGTCTCACAAGATGGACTTGAAGAACGACTGCAATTTTTATTTCCTGATGAACAAGAACGCCAAGAAAAACGCGGCGAATACGATGAGCGTTTAAAAATTGAGCTCGATGTAATTAACCAAATGGGATTTCCTGGTTACTTCTTGATCGTAATGGAATTTATTCAGTGGAGTAAAGATAACAATATTCCTGTAGGTCCAGGGCGTGGTTCAGGTGCGGGCTCCTTAGTAGCTTATGCGCTTAAAATTACCGACCTTGATCCACTAGAGTTCGATTTACTCTTCGAGCGTTTCTTGAATCCAGAACGTGTTTCTATGCCCGACTTTGACGTCGATTTTTGTATGGATAGACGTGATGAAGTAATTGATCATGTATCGGCTTTATATGGCCGTGATGCGGTATCGCAAATTATTACCTTTGGTACTATGGCAGCTAAAGCGGTTATACGCGATGTAGGCCGGGTACTTGGTCATCCTTATGGATTTGTTGATCGTATTTCTAAGCTTATTCCGGGCGATCCGGGAATGACCTTGGCCAAAGCGTTTGAAGTTGAACCTCGTTTGCAAGAAGCCTACGACGGCGATGAAGAAGTTAAAGACTTAATCGACATGTGTCGTATTCTTGAGGGTTGTACCCGTAATGCCGGTAAGCACGCAGGGGGGGTTGTAATATCGCCGACCACGATTACCGATTTTGCTGCGCTCTATTGTGATGATGAAGGCAAGTTTCCGGTTACTCAGTTTGATAAAAACGATGTAGAAACTGCTGGTTTGGTTAAGTTTGACTTTTTAGGCTTACGTACGCTGACCATCTTGCAGTGGGCAGTGGATATGACCAACGAGCGCTTAAAGCGTGAAGGTAAGCGGCCGGTTGATATCAACACCATTCCACTGAATGATAAAAAAAGTATTGAACTACTGCTGCGCGCTGAAACCACCGCAGTATTCCAGCTAGAATCACGCGGCATGAAAGACCTAGTTCGCCGATTAAAGCCCGATTGCTTCGAAGATATGATAGCCCTTGTTGCTTTGTTCCGTCCAGGTCCACTGCAATCAGGCATGGTAGATAACTTCATCGACCGAAAGCTCGGCAGAGAAGAAATCTCATACCCCGATGCGCAATATCAACACGAAAGTTTAAAGCCTATTCTTGAGCCGACTTACGGCATTATTTTGTATCAAGAACAAGTTATGCAAATAGCGCAGGTGCTGGCCGGTTATACACTAGGCGGCGCCGATATGTTACGTCGTGCCATGGGTAAGAAAAAGCCCGAAGAAATGGCAAAACAGCGCTCAACCTTTGAAGAGGGCGCGCGTAATAATGGCATAGATGGCGAGCTTGCGATAAAAATATTCGACTTGGTTGAAAAGTTCGCGGGTTATGGTTTTAACAAATCTCACTCAGCAGCTTATGCATTGGTATCGTATCAAACGCTGTGGATGAAAACCCATTATCCGGCCGAGTTTATGGCTGCGGTAATGTCGGCTGATATGGATAACACCGACAAAATAGTAACGCTGGTGGATGAGTGTGAAAACATGAAACTCACTTTGTTACCGCCCGATGTAAACGCCGGTGAATACAAGTTTACTGTTAATCTTCAAGGTGAAGTTGTTTACGGTATAGGAGCAATTAAAGGCGTGGGTGAGGCTCCCGTTGATGCCATATTAGAAGCGCGAGCAAAAGGCGGCCCATTTAAGGACCTATTTGATTTTTGTGCGCGTGTTGATTTAAAACGCTTAAATAAACGTGTCACCGAAAAATTAATTTATGCAGGTGCATTGGATCAGCTAGGACCAGAAAAAAATCAACCAGGGCGAGCAACGCTGCTGGCAAGTTTAAAAGATGCAATGCGCGCAGCCGATCAACACAACAAAGCTGAGCTGTTAGGGCAAAGTGACTTGTTTGGTTTACTGGCCACAGAGCCTGACGAAGTAGAGCAAGCGTTTATTAAAGCCACACCACTTACAGATAATCAGTGGCTTGATGGCGAAAAAGATACCTTAGGCCTTTATTTAACTGGCCATCCTATAAACCAGTATCGACGAGAGCTTGGGCATTACACCTCAGGCCGACTCATTGATTTGCAGCCCACTAACCGTGATGTAGTCTCAACTGGGGCGGGCTTGGTGATTGCCGCGAGAACCTTAATTAATAAAAAAGGAAATCGCTGGGGCTTGATAACTTTAGATGACAAAAGCGCCCGAATTGATGTACGCTTGTTTCCAGAACAGTTTGAAATGTACCAAGATATGTTGCAAATCAATAATATTTTGGTGATATCCGGACAGGTCAGCTTTGATAACTTCTCTGGTGGTATTACAATGACCGCCAGAGAAATAAACACCATTGCTCAGGCGCGTGAAAAGCGTATAAAAGCGATTAAGATGACGCTGAATATGGTGCAGATCGAGGCTGGTTTCTTCGATAAATTACAAAAAGTACTCGAACCATACAAAATGGGAACGTGTCCGATCAAGGTATATTATCAACGCCCCGATGCGTTGGTGCAATTAACCCTAGGGATCGAATGGTGTGTTACGCCAAGTGACGACTTAATTCATAAGTTATCGCTGATGGCAGCGCAAAATGTAGAACTAGAATTTAACTAATTAGGTAGTTTAGAGCATGAGCCTCAATTATCTTGATTTTGAGCTTCCAATCGCAGAATTAGAAGCAAAAATTGAAGAATTACAAAATGTAAGCCGCGCTGGCGAATTAGACCTTGGATTAGAAGAGGAAGTCAGCAAACTTAAAGAAAAGAGCGCACAAATGAAGGAGAAAATTTTCTCTGAACTTGGTGCTTGGCAAGTATCACAGCTAGCACGTCATCCGCTGCGTCCTTATACTCGAGATTATATCGAGCGTATTTTTACGGAATTTGACGAGTTTGCGGGTGATCGTACGTTTGCTAACGACCCTGCAATTTTAGGCGGCGTTGCTCGTTTAGATGGTGAACCTGTTATGGTGATCGGTCAGCAAAAAGGCCGTGGTACTGCTGAAAAAATTAAACGTAATTTTGGCATGCCAAAACCAGAAGGTTACCGTAAAGCATTGCGCTTAATGGAAATGGCTGAGCGTTTTAAAATGCCAATCATGACCTTTATCGACACCCCAGGTGCATACCCAGGTGTTGGCGCAGAAGAGCGTGGTCAGTCTGAAGCAATTGCACGTAACCTAAAAGTAATGGCCGCACTAAAAGTACCTACAATTTGTACTGTTATTGGTGAAGGTGGTTCAGGTGGTGCATTAGCGATTGGTGTTGGCGACAGAGTAAACATGCTGCAATACAGCACTTACTCAGTTATTTCACCAGAAGGCTGTGCCTCTATCTTATGGAAAAGTGCTGATAAAGCGCCACTTGCAGCAGAAGCAATGGGTGTAACAGCCGAGCGCGTTAAAGAGCTAGATTTAATCAACAACCTAGTTGATGAGCCGCTAGGTGGTGCACACCGTAATTATGATGCCATGGCACGTAATTTAAAAGTTCGCCTTAAGCGCGATTTAGCAGACTTACAAGCGTTATCGCTTGAAGAGATGCTTGATCAACGTTACAAGCGTTTAATGTCGTTTGGTTATTGCTAAACATAGCTAAATAACCTGAACTCTGGATAATTAATCTATCTCAAGCAGCTATTTTCAGCGCTAACTGCGTTGAATTTACTTGCAATAGGCCAGCTATTGACGCGAAAATTCGCCTTGTTTTCACTGTAAATCTCTGGCTAGAGAGAATAAATCTAATTATTACTATGATTCAATATGTTAGTAAATCTCTTAACCAAAGTTCAGGTTAAATAGAGAAAAAAGCCGCCTATGCGGCTTTTTTTGTTTTAAAATACCGTAACGTAGAGCCTTTTTTATTCGGGTTATTAGCAATTCACTCATTGGTTATAATAATGCACACATCACAAATTTATCTGCAGGTACAAAAAGCCCTTAATCATTATATAGAAAACGGGCAATTCACATTTACTGTGGCCTTATCTGGTGGCGTAGATTCGGTGGTGTTGTTGCAGATAATGCATGGGTTAAAAGAGCAGTGGCCACAATTAAATTTAAGTGCAATTTATGTAAATCATGGCTTAAGTGATAACGCCCATCACTGGCAGCAATTTTGCCAAGCACGTTGTGAGCAACTTTCAATTTATTTTAAAGCGGCACACGTCATAATTAAGCAGCAATCGCGCACCAGTATTGAAGCGCAGGCTCGCGAAGCTCGTTATCAAGCGCTTGACGAATACAGCCCAAGTGATAGTGTCATTTTGTTAGGCCAGCATTTAAACGACCAAGTAGAGACATTTTTACTTCGTTTAAAGCGCGGCTCAGGCTTAAAAGGGCTCGGCGCTATGCAGCAAACTCGCATACTTAAAAGTGGCCGTGAGTGCTATAGGCCATTATTGGCGGTAAAACGCAGCGAGATAGAAGCGTTTGCCCAGCAATTTAATATTAGCCATATTACCGATGAATCCAACGCCAATGAGCGCTTTGATCGTAATTTTTTGCGCCAACAAATAGTGCCTAAGTTGGCAGAGCGTTTTACTGGGTTTGAGCAGTGTACAGCACGAAGTATTGAATTATTGCAGCAGCAACAAGCACTGCTTGAAGAATATACCCAGCAAGATCTCGCACAGTGTCTTAACCAACATCAGGCGCTTAATATACAAAATATGGCTCATTACAGCGCTATTCGCATTGCGAATCTTCTGCGCGCATGGCTGGCTCTATTTACCCATACCATGCCTTCGCAAAAACAGTTAATGCAAATAATGAGTCAGGCTATTCATGCACAAGCTGATGCACAAATAAAAATTGAGCTAAGTGATGGGCAAATACGTCGCCATCAAGGTTTACTTTATTTTGTGCAACCAAAGCCATTAGCCGTTAATATTGAACGCGTAACAAGTCGCGAACTAGTGCTGAATGACGGACAAATACTACAATGCCTGCAGGGAGTGGGTATGCGCGCCCCTAAAACGGATGAACAAGTTAGTGTGCGCTTTAACTGCAATAGTGCGCGTATTAAACCACTCAAAAAACCAGGTAGTAATACGCTTAAACATTGGTTTAAAGATGCAAAAGTAGCGCCTTGGCTACGTGCTGATATTCCATTAATTTTTTACAACGATGAGCTAGTGCAAGTGGTTGGTTATTTTGTTAGTGATAACCATAAAGATGAACATGGTGTAATTTGGGAGTATAAATTATGAGTCAGCAACCTCATGTTGGACTGTCGCTTATTAATAAGGCGCCCACTGGCATATTAATTACGCTATTGATCGCGGTTTTAGCGAATGTATTTTTAACCCTAAATATAATTACCCTCGGCTACGCTGTGTTGGGAGGGATGGTATGTGCCGCCATTTTACTTGCCTATTGGTTAGGTAAAGGCGGGGTATTTTTCATTCTAGGGGTGAGTATGCCTTTACTGTTGGTGTTTTTTACACCGCTTGCGACAATTGCCGGACTACTTAATTTACTCAGTGGCTTCTTTTTTGGCTTTTGCGTCATGTTGCTAATTTACAAATACTTTATATTAAAAAAGTAGCGTAAAAAAGCCCAGCGGGGGAGGCTGGGCTTTTCTAATATTTTATTCTTTTATTGCTTAGTAAGCTTTTGCGCAATTTCGCCCAGATGCCTTTGCTTTATATAAGCCCTTATCCGCACGAGAAAATATCTCATTTTGGCAATCATCACTGTTAGTTAGGGTAAAACCAATACTGGTTGTTACATTGTACTTAGACATAATCGGTGAGTTTCTTACTAAACGCATAATACGTTCAGCAATCACTTTATTAGTGGTGAAAGCGGGATCCTCAATTAGTATTGAAAACTCATCGCCGCCAAAACGAAATACCGAATCTGTGCCTCGAATACTGCTAGATAAAACTGAAGCAAATTCTATTAAAACGTCATCGCCAATTTTATGACCATAGTTATCATTCACTTGTTTAAAGTTATCTAAATCAAGCAGCATCAAACTAAACGGATGGCCGTTACGTCTATGATTTTCAAGCTTTTGTTGTAACATGTCATTAAATTGACTTCGGTTGTTTAACCCCGTCAACGAGTCTTTTGTTGCTAGCTTTAATACACGGTTGTACATTATTGCATTACGTAGTGGATAAATTAATACACTGTGAAAATGCTGCAGCTTTTTTTCAATAGCCGCACTAAGCGGATATTTTGTGTAATAAGTGAGTGTGCCTAAATGCTCACTTTCAACTTTTAGATCAAATGAGTAGGCTGGGTTTTCAACATCACTATTGGGTGTTTTAACATCTATACATGATGTTTGAAAGTGTACCCCAGAAAAATTAAGCAGCTGTTTTGCAAAATTTGCAAATGTGCCTAAAATATCTTCCAGCACTAAGCTGGTTTGTAGTTTGGCCGCCAGCTCATGCAGTGCTGTTGGTGTATTGCTATTGTATTGCTCTGCTGAGAACGGCAAAAATTCACCGCGACCAGAGATACGTTGTGTCAAAATATGAACGTTTTCCACTATTTCTTCCCCCTATAGTATTACTTTTTATAAATAAGCAGATTGCGTGCCATATTTTTATTCTGGCTGAAAGTTATGCGATTGCTATAGTTAAGTCACATCCCATAGATTATTTTAAGGTTTGCGTTGCAAAGTATTAATGCTCAGATTTTTGGACTTTTAGTCGCTGCGGTTTTATTTGTATGGCTATTTAAGCGCATAGGGCTTCCCCCTGTGTTGGCTTATTTGGCTGTGGGTTTATTAGCGGGTGGTCATGGTGTTGGCTGGATGACGCAAAGCCATGAGATGGACTTTATTGCAGAGCTAGGTATTGTATTTTTGCTGTTTAGCTTAGGTTTGGAGTTTTCTGTATCGCGCCTAATGGCGATGCGTAATATTGTATTTGGTTTAGGGTCGCTACAAGTATTTGTTAGTAGTATTTTGCTGATTGTGATTCTGCATTTATTAAATTTTAATTTATTAACCAGTTTTACCATTGGCATTATTATTACGCTCTCCTCTACTGCGGTGGTTGCCAAATTATTAAAAGAGAGCGGCGATTTAAATAAACGCCGTGGGCAATTGGCAATCGGCGTTTTATTATTTCAAGACATTGCTGTTGTACCATTACTGATTATTTTACCGTTATTTGCCAGCAGTGACTCAAATGGTATTGGCTGGGCTCTGTTATTTGCACTAACTAAAGGTGCGTTTGTCTGCGTGTTGCTATGGGCAATTGGCAAATGGGTTTTACCTAGAGTATTTAATGAAGTGGCATTAGCAAAAAGTGATGAACTATTTGTTTTAACTACCTTATTAGTTGCTTTGTTTGCGGGTTTACTTACTTATTCATTTGGCTTATCAATGGCATTAGGGGCATTTTTAGCGGGTATGATGCTTGGTGAAAGCCATTACCGCCATCAGCTAGAAGCGGATATTCGCCCGTTCCGTGATATTTTAATGGGGTTATTTTTTGTCACCGTAGGTATGCAGCTAGATATCAGCTTTGTTGTTAATCATGCGGGTATTATTGTTGCTGCCTTACTGGGCATTCTAGTCTTAAAAATCGCCGTAGTAACCGTATCGTCTTTATTTATGGGAGAGCGAAAACAGGACGCATTAGCTTGCGCTATTATGTTATGGCAAATGGGTGAGTTTGGTTTTGTGTTAATCGCACTCGCAGCACAGCATGACTTACTGAGTGTGGAGCAAGTCTCATTTTTAATTGCCATGGGCGTAATTTCTATGGCACTCACCCCGTATTTAATCGATAAAACTCCCTTTATTTTAAAGCGACTGGGTATGTTAGAGCGCGCTAAGTTTGCCTATGAAGACGAGCCACAAAGCAGTACGCTTTATAATAATCATGTCGTTATATGTGGATTTTCTCGGGTAGGGCAAACTATTGCCCGCTTTTTATCGCCAGAGGCTATTGATTATGTGGCCATTGAAAGCGATCCCATACTAGTGCAAGAAGGAAAAGCGGCGGGTGAACCTTTATTGTTTGGTCACGTTGAGCAAAAAGATATTTTAAAGTGCGCAGGGGTAGAGCGAGCACGCTTAGTGATTATTACTTTTACGGAATTTCAACAAACTCAAATAGTGATTAATGCCATAAAGCAGGTTGCTCCTAAGGTAAAAATACTTATAAGAACCCGTGACGACAGTCAACTAGAGCGTTTAAAAGATTTAGGCGTCACTGAGGTTGTTCCTGAGGCATTAGAGGCAAGCTTAATGCTGGTCTCACATGTGTTGTCTATGTCGGGTGTGCCAATGAGCCGAATAATTCGCCGTGTTAGTAGCGAAAGACGTAACCGCTATAAGCTATTGCAAAGTTTTTTTGCAGGCGAAAACATCGACAGCGATACCAATTTGCCCGAACGCTTAGAGTACTTACATGTCATTGCCTTGCCGGATAAAGCATTTGCGGTAAACAAGGCTATTAGTGAGCTTAATTTAGCTAAAAGAAAGGTGTTAATTAAGGCGTTGCGTCGTGAGGGGGAAGAAATAGAGATGCCACAAGAGCATACCATACTATATGCAAATGATATTTTAGTATTGCAAGGTAAACCGAGGCGAGTGGAGCATGTTGAGCATTACTTACTTGATGGCATTGAGTAAGAGTAGCCTCTTAGTCTAGCTCTAAAAACTTTCTCATCTCGGGCAGTTGCTTTATGCCATCTTCGTATCCAATTTGAATTAAGTGCTGGGTATAGCGTTTTTCAAATAATAAGTAACTGGTTAAACTCGACTGAGAGCGTTTTTTAACCCCGATCATACGCAGTAACACTTTAATTGCCCAAGGCATATCATCATAGTATTGCGCTGCAATTGCATTAAAGTTTTGCGAGGGGTTAATAATAAAGCTGTCTATTTGTTTTAACTCTTGATGCTTTTGTCTATCGGGTAATAACCCCAGCGTACGATTTACTCGATCTAATCGTTCTAAATCAGATTGCATGGTGTCGGTAAATACACTGTCGAGTAAGTGGCCTGCTACAGCAGAAAGCCCGGGGAAATGCGCAGAGTAACCTGGAGGGTGAGGTTCCTTGGGTTGTTCAACACCAATAATAAATATTTTATTTGCCCCTAAGTGAATAGACGGGCTTAAAGGTGAAAGTTGATGTATAGAACCATCACCAAAATAGTGGTTATAAATATTTACACTAGGAAAAACCATAGGAATAGCACTTGAGGCCATTAAATGCTCAACATTAATTCGCGTAGCGCGACCTTCGCGTTTTGCTCGCTGCCAAGAATGCTGCGTATTTGACTGAAAAAAAGCAACAGAATCACCGGTCGTATAACTAGATGCTGTAATCGACAGCGCCTCTAAGTAGTCACGATGTAAGTTACGTTCAATTCGATGTAAATCAAGAATATCGTTTAATAGCTTTCTAAGTGGCCGATTATTTAATAAGCTCGCCGGTGGATGGTTTATATGCTCAGACTGAAAACTAGTTAAAATATTACGAGTAATATGACCAAACACACTCAAAAAGTCACTTTTGTATACCATAGAGGTGGAAAAGTTTTTCCATACTGTCTCTAGCTTTCTAACGGCTAAATGCATACATGAAGCGTAACACGCTAACGCCGCAGAATTAATTGCGCCAGCAGAAGTTCCATTTATCACTCTAAAGGGCAGCGGGGCAGTTCTGGGCATACTTTGCGCTAATGCTTTTAACACGCCCACTTGGTAAGCTGCTCGGGCACCACCACCGGTGAGTAATAAAGCCACTTTTGGTTTACTAGGATCGACTTGCTTAATTTTCATGTTACGTATTTAAACTGTTCACTGTCTTTACTTTATTTATTCACTGTAAGTCTTTAAGCTAGAAGAATCAAAGGATACATAACTTACATTAATAAATATTGGTGTAAATTATGAATTAAATCTGTTTAGAGTACTCTAAACAGTATCGCATTTTTATATTTATGGAGTTCGTATGTCAGATAAACCATCAGGATCAGACGTTCAAAAACGTCCGCCGAATAACAACCTTATCTTTGCAGGGGTTATTTTATTAATTATCATTATTGCCGCTGCGTTTGTTTTATTAAAACCAAGTGAAGCTCCAAAAACAGTTATGCAGGTTGAAGAACCAGTAAAAGAGCAACCTATTATGGAGTTAAAGCCTGAAAACGATCCTGTGGTAGGTGCGCCCTCTGTTAAGCCTGAAAAACCTGCCGAATTAGATGTCCCAGCTCAGCGTCCAGAAGTTGAGCCCGAAGCTGAAGTTGTATCTTTACCAACGTTAAACGACAGCGACCCTGTAGTCATTGCAAAATTAGATGAATATTTGGGTGATGTAGCGATGAGCTTAGTGTTAAATGATGATGTTATTCGCCGTGGCGTAGTGTTTGTCGATAATTTAGCAAAAGGCAAAGTGGCTACTAAGCATACCCCAGTTGCAAAATTAGAAGAGGGTTTTAGCGTAAACGAAGGCGATATTTTAACAATTGATCCTAATAGCTATGAACGCTATACCCCATATGTAAAAGTGCTCACAAGTATGAGTGCAGCTCAAGCTGTGCGTTTATATGATGAGTATAAACCACTGATCAACAGCGCATATACTGAAATTGGTTATGGTGATGATGAGTTTACTCAAACACTTGAAGATGCCATTGACCTGTTACTTGATACTCCTGAGCCAAAAGGTAGCTTACCATTATTGCGTGATTCAGTGACCTATCAGTATGCGTTTTCTGAATGGGAGCAATTACCCGCTGCGCAAAAGCAACTTTTACGCATGGGCCCAGAGAATATGAAAAAAGTAAAAGCGGCACTACGTAACATAAAAGCAGAGTTAGAGAGCAATTAATAATCGCTTTAACACCTAAATAGACTGCGATTGTATATGAAGTATGCAATCGCACTTTCTTTTTTGATTATCCCTTGAATAACAGAGCAAAAGTAGAGATAATCTCAATCGCGCCAACCAAGGCCCTCAATGGTAGTCTTATTGGTCCTCTCGCAACACTAGCAGGCGAACCTGGTCAGGCCCGGAAGGGAGCAGCCACAGTTTGTGACGTGTGTGCCGAGATGTGGCTGGTAAGACTGCCACCCAAATTCCTCATTTGGGTGTACTAAAATTCCATTTATCTATTTTCTAATATTTTATTTTGTTATTCGTACGCTAATTCTAGCTTTTACGCACTTAGCTAATTTTTTGTCTTTATAGACAATAGCTAATGGGTAAGTAATAATTAAAACTCGTGATTATACTATACACCGCAGGTGTTCAATAAAGCTATAAAGGGTCAATATGACATCTCAGAGGAATAAATGGGCGCTGGCAATATTACTCGGGCTTATTGGAGGTTGCGCTAACCTTCTACCTCTGTATTTTTTTGATAGCTCTGAATTTTTATTTGGTCAGACGTTTGTAATACTTAGCCTAGTGTTTGCAGGGCTTCGTTATTCTCTTCTTAGTTTAGCGATTTTAACTGGTTTTTTATTTTATCGCTGGGGGCATAGCTGGACCAGTGTTGTTTATGTACTTGAGCTATTTTGGCTTTATGCCTTTTGTTTAAAGCGTTCTAAGCCAATACTTCCTTTAGGCGCCGTATTTTGGTTTTTAGTCGGCTTACCACTGGTGTGGGTTTTGGGTCACTTTGTTATAGGCCTGCCTTGGCTCACACTTGTTGTGGCTGCCTCAAAATACTTAATCAATGCTATGATAGCGTTGGCTTTGGTCGACTTGGTGAGTATATTTGTCCCCCATGCAAGCCGAGCTTATCAAGGGCAGCCTTTGGCCCGAATATTAAGCTATGTTGTAAGTATAATTATTGTTTTGGTGGTTTTGATCACTAGCGTCTTTTTGGTTAATCAGCATTATTCGCGCTTAGAATACGAAGTAAACACTCAACTTAAAGAAAAATCTCGTTCGATCAGTGCCCAGCTGAGTGATTATTTATTGTTTCATAAAAGTGCCATGGTAATAACCAGTGATGCAATAAGTGCTGGGGCATCAATACAACAGCAGTTAGAGCGGCTAATGGAGTTATATCCTGGCTTTGTAACTAGCCTATATGCCAGCTCTGAAGGTTATGTCGAGAAAAGTATACCGAGTGAATTGCTCAGTGGTTTGAGTCAGAGTCAGCGTTATGTTGATGATCGTCCTTATTTTGCTCAAGCTCAGCAGTTCCCGTTGGGCTACATCAGTGGTGTTTTTCAAGGCAGAGGATTAGGCGATCAACCCATTGTAGCGCTTTCCGCCCCGATTTATAAAAATGATGAGTTTTATGGGGTCGTTGAGGGATCGCTTAAGCTAGATCAATTAGAGCGGTTTATACCAAATTTATTTGAATATAATGGGGATTTACTTGTTCTAGATGCAGATAAAAAAGTGGTATTTAGTTCGTTAAGCCAGTTTGTTGCGCTCAGTGATTTTGAGCAGCAGGAGCTTAGCCTTCAAAGTCTCAGTGGAAATCAGCTTTTCCGCTCAAATGATAACGAGATGTACCATACAAATCAGTATGTTGACGACAACACAGGTTGGCAGGTTATATCGTTATATAATCGTAAACATTTAACCATGGTGGTAGTGGCTGCATGGTTGCCTACTATGTTATTAGGATTATGCTCTATTGCACTAGTGGTTTTATTTATTCATAAATTTACCCATTTGTTGGTTAAACCCATCATAGAGCTCACTCATTTAATTAATAGCTTTAGTAAAACTAAAAAACACGTATTTAATACAGATTCTAGTTGGTATGAAGTGCTGCAACTACAGCAACAATTTGAAATGTTGGGCAATGCACTACAACACTCAATTAAAAGTTTGCAAGCTTCTAATGTAAAAAATGAAGATCTCAATAAACAGCTTAGTCATTTTAATCAGCAATTAGAAGAGAAAGTCGCAGAGCAAACAACTGAATTAACACAAGCAGTTAAACTCGCCAATGAAGCAAATATTGCTAAGTCACAATTTTTAGCAAACATGAGTCACGAACTTCGAACACCTATGAATGGCATATTAGGTATGGGAGAGGTTTTGCTTCGAGATCAGTCCTTAAGTACCGAACAAAAAGAGTTGTTAATCACACAACAAAAAAGTGCAAAAAACTTGCTTAATATTCTTAACGATATTTTAGATTTTTCTAAAATTGAAGCAAATGCCATGGAGCTAAATATTAAGCCTACACAGCTAACTCCATTTATCGAAAATATACGTTCTTTATTTTCCTCTATTGTTGCTGCCAAAGAGGTAGAATTTACGGTTATTCAATCTAAGAATTTGCCACTGTGCATTAGTGTTGATGAATTACGCTTAAATCAGGTGATCATTAATTTACTCTCTAATGCGTATAAATTTACGCAGCAAGGCTTTGTGAATTTGTCGTTTGATTATCACGATAATAAGCTTCAAGTTAGCGTTGAAGATAGTGGCATTGGTATTGCGAAGGCACAGCAATCACTGTTATTTAGCGAATTTACTCAAGCTGATGTGGGCGTTGCGCGTAAATATGGGGGAACAGGGCTCGGGTTAGCTATTTCTCAAAAGCTGATAAAAATGATGGGCGGTGAAATTCAGTTACACAGCGAAGAAGGTAAAGGT
This sequence comes from Pseudoalteromonas sp. S1610, assembly GCF_005887465.1. Lineage (GTDB taxonomy): Bacteria > Pseudomonadota > Gammaproteobacteria > Enterobacterales > Alteromonadaceae > Pseudoalteromonas > Pseudoalteromonas undina. The sequence goes on from NZ_PNDI01000024.1 coordinate 66,891, forward strand.
AGTACGTTTGCGTTTAGTATTAGCGCACCAGAGTCAGCAGACGCTCCCTCAACCTTACCTAAAAAAGCAGCTTTGCAACCAAATCTACTGGGTAAGCACATACTGTTGGTAGAAGATAATGCGATAAATCGGCAGGTTATTTCAAAAATGTTGGAGCCGACTAAAGCTGTGGTTGTTATAGCCGAGGATGGTATTAAGGCTCTTGATGTATTAAAAGAGCAATCGTTTGATTTGATTTTAATGGATTGCCAAATGCCTAACATGGATGGTTATGAATGCACACGTACGATTAGAGTTATGGAACTTAAAACAGGTTGGCGAGTGCCTATAGTAGCGATTACGGCTAATGCCTATGAAGAAGATAAACAGCGATGCTTAATAGCCGGTATGGATGACTTTATTGCCAAACCAATTAATAGTGATGATTTATACACTGTGATTGGTAATATACTCAGTTGATAATGGTTTAACAGGCAAAAGCTTACAACGTGCCTGAGAGTATCCGCTTGCCAAATGGTTAAATGTATCTAATTAGTTTTATGAGCAGAAAAATAAGATAATAGAATGGGGGATTAGCCTGAGTAAACTAATGGAAAGTCGATGTTACTCAGGCTAAATAATTACATTGACTCTAATTTCATACCGCGTGTTTCTTTGATGTATTTGACCACAAAAAATACACTAATAAATGCCGATAAGGCATAAAAGCCATAAGCACCAGCTAAACCAATACTGCCGAGCATAATCGGGAAGGTCATAGTAATAGCAAAGTTAGCTATCCATTGCGCGCTAGCTGCAACAGCAAGGGCCGCACCGCGAATACGGTTATTAAACATTTCGCCAAGTAGCACCCACACTATAGGGCCCCAACTTAAGCCAAAAAATACCACAAACAAATTAGCCATTATTAATGCAAAGGTACCCATATTTTCGCTAAGTGCTAACTTGCCTGCTTCATCAAGTCCAGCGCTACCAAAGGTGTAAGTAAGTGCACTTAAACTAATAAACATACCCAAGCTACCTACCAATAATAGTGGCTTGCGGCCTACTTTATCGACTAAGGCAATAGCAATAAAGGTAGATAAAATATTGGTGGTGCCGGCAAGTACATTAATAAACAGTGATTGTGATTCATCAAAGCCGGCGGCTTGCCATAGCTCTGAACCGTAATAAAATACCACGTTAATACCAACAAATTGTTGGAAAACAGATAAAGCTACACCCACCCAAACAATAGGGTGTACTTTTTTACTGCCATCAATAAATAAGTCGCGAATACTTGGCTTTTTATCACTTTGCAGAGACTGCTTAACGTCACTGATTTGTGTATCTGCATTATCATTTGAGATTTTGTTAAATACAGTTTTAGCGTGTTTAAGTTTACCTTGTGCAACTAGGTAACGCGGTGATTCTGGAATAAAAAGTACACCAATTAAAAATAAGCCTGCAGGAACAAGTTCAGCCCAAAACATCCAGCGCCACGCGGCTAAATCTAACATTAAAATACCCTCGGCACCGCCAGCAGCGTTAGCAATTAGGTAGTTACTTAAAAAAGCTGCAAATAAACCAAGAACTATAGCGAGTTGTTGCAGTGTAGCTAAGCGACCACGTAGACTCGCAGGAGCAACTTCTGCTATATAAGCAGGCGCTAAAACCGAGGCAGCACCTATACCTAACCCACCAAACAAGCGGTAAAAAATAAACTCAGCAGAACTATCTGCAATGCCAGAGCCAAAAGCGCTGACTGCAAATATAATGGCAGTGACAATCATAATAGCGCGACGGCCAAACTTGTCAGCTAATGGGCCAGCGGCGAATGCCCCTAATGCACAGCCTAATAATACAGATGCAACATTAAAACCAGTTGCAACACTGCTTGAATTAAATGTATTACCCAATGCCGATACGGTGCCATTTATAACGCCTGAATCAAAACCAAATAAAAAGCCACCAATAGCGGCAACGGCCGATATAAAAATAACATAAAAAAGCGAGCACTTAGTCTGTGCGCTATGCTCACCTTTAGTTGCATGCTGTGTCGTCATGTTGTTCAATCCTAATTTTTATTATGTGTAATGTAGTTAAAGTGCCACTAATAATTTGCGGGCAACCTTAGCACAGAGTAATCACGCTAAAAAAGATATTTCAATAGTAATACGTATGCATAAAAAATTTTTATTGGGTTGATAAAAATAATGAGATGCTAGATACTGTTTTTATATACAGTATGGGCGGTTTTATGAAAAAAGAGTTACCAGCGAAATATTATTTGGCACATTTTAGAGAGCTATTAACTTTTGTGAGCGAGAAATGCATGCATTTACTCGAGCAAAAGCATATTTCATTTATTAGTAAAATAAACGCGCTCGACGAGCAGAGCCAGTGTATGTTGGCGCGCATTTATTCTCGTAAGCCTTATTTAGTCCAAACCCAATCATTAAACTACGAAGAAATTAGCTCGCCATACCAAGCACTTTTTAAATTAAAAGCGGCAAAGTTAATTGTAGAACCCTCTGATAAAGATCATAGGCAACTACTAAGTCACCTAACAAAACCGGCGTTAATAGAGCTGTTAGAAAAGCAAGAACAAACGCCATTATTTAAAAAAAGCGCTGCTAAAAGTAACTTAGTTGAAATAGCTATTTCATTCTTTGAATCTAAGCCAGAGTGTCTTGCACACTTATATAATCAGTACGTGATAAATAATAGAGAAGAGTATTACGAGTATTTTGAATTTTTATATATTGGCAGGCTCAGTGCAGGCGATATTAATCATCAAAATCGATTTGTACTGCGAGATTTAGGCGTAACACCTGTCAGGCAAGAGCATAATGAAAGCTTATCGCGCTTTGATTCAATAAAGGAAGCGCAGTCTAACTATGCATTAAACCGTTTGCGACTAACGCTTAAAAATACAAAAGATGACAATGAAAGAGAGGAACTAGCAAAGCAGTTAATAAATGAAGTAGCAGTAGGGGTTATTGCACAAGAGTTAAAAAACAAGCTACTGGTTATACTTTATAAGCAACTAAAAACAACTAACCCAACACTTGCGTTTGATTTACTTAATGCCTGCGAAGACGATGCACAAGCCTTCGAGATTCAAATAAGGGAGCAATATCGACAGGGCAATAAGCAATGGGTAAAAGCGCAGCTTGAGAAGATTATAGAAAACCCGCTCACCGATGAGTTACTGTATTTCGCAGATGACTTTTTAATGCGTAAATTTAACAAGCAAACCCGTTCGCGGCTCAGTGAAATGTTAGCCAGTACACGTTGTATTATAGAAGTTGATGAGCTTTACCGTGGCGATGTTGAGTTAGGTGTAAGTGAGCACTACACTCGTCAAGGTAAGCAGGTTTTTTACACTGAGAATACCTTGTGGCAAAGCCTATTTGCACTGGTTTTTTGGCAAGAGCTGTTTATTGAAACTCCGACGCCTCCTTGTAATGAATTTGATATTTTCCCGCAAGCGTTAAAAACAGACTCTTTTTACTTAAATCAATCTTCACAAATAGAAGCGCGGCTAGCTACGTGTAATAGTACCCCAAAATTGCTGCGTTTAGTGTGTAACCATGCCGCGAAGTATTATGAGCAACCAAATGGCTTATTTAGATGGCACAAAGATGTATTAAAGCCATTAGAGATGCTTATTTTAAACAGCCCAATAAATGCGCTATTAAGCCATTTAAAAAACATGGCAAAAAACTATCGACAATTAAAAGATGGTTATCCCGATTTAATGATTGTTGATAATAACGCCGTTCATTTTGAAGAGGTTAAAGCGCCTGGCGATAAGCTTAAAAGAAACCAGTTAGTAAGTATCGATAATTTAAAAAGCTGTGGCTTTATCGTAAATATTGCAGCGGTAAACTGGTATGTAGATCCTAAGCGGATTTATAGTGTTGTTGATATTGAAACAACAGGGGGATTAAAGGGTGGTAATCGAATTACCGAAATTGGTGTTGTTAAAATACAGCAAGGCAACATCATTGATACATGGACTACGCTGATAAACCCAGAGCGGCCTATCCCTCGTTTTATTACTAAACTAACCGGTATTAAAGACGCCATGGTAAGTGATGCGCCTATATTTAGCGACATTGCTTCGACTTTATTAGATAAGCTTTCGGGAAGTATTTTTGTCGCTCACAATGTTAATTTTGATTATGGCTTTATTAAAAAAGAGCTTGAGGGGCTGGGAATCAACTTTAAAATGCCAAAACTATGTACCGTTGTTGAGTCACGTAAAGCATTTAAGGGATTAAAATCGTATTCGCTGGGAAATTTATCTGCACACTTTAATTTAGACTTAACCAACCATCACCGTGCATTAGACGATGCTAAAGCGGCCGCGCAGTTATTATTACTTGTTCAGCAAACGGACAGTCAGTGATAGATTTACGTCAGTTAAATGTATTTTGCTTAAAGTAGTAAAGTGCCTTGTGTATAAATACAGGGTATTAAAAAATTAGGTTTATCTATTTTTAATGGCCGATTAAAACTGCGCTTATAAAAATAATCGCTGTAAGCTTTGCAATCCCATGATAATATTAAATTTATGTTAACAATTTTTAGGGCGGGTGCTTTAAAAGTGGTGTATGTTTCTGGGCAAAAACAATAATAAATTAAGGATAATAATGAATCATCGACAATTGAGTGCCACTTTGCTGGTATTGATGGCTTTAATAACTGGCTGTAATTCGTCACCAATAAGTCTTTACAGCGATAATACTATGAAGAAAAAAGAATATAATGGTGTTAAGGCATACAGAAAAGGGGAGTTTGAAGAGGCTTTTAACTATTTAGAAGAGCCCGCTGCATTCGGTTATAAAAGTGCACAATACACCCTAGCGTTTATGTTTTTAAAAGGACAATATTTAGAGCAATCAACTAAGCTTGGTATGGGGTGGTTGGGTGTTGCTGCAGAAGCTGGCGTTGAAAATTGGTCACAACAATATGATACTTTTTATGCCGCTGCGACAACAGAAGAGAAGCAAGAAATAGATGCAATTGTTGCCGTTTATATTGAACAATTTGGTGTTAAAGCTCAAAACATGACATGCCGTAGGTCAACATCACCTAGGCGCACATTCGGCGAAATTAAAATTGATTGTAATAAACACGATGGTGTTGTCACTGTTCATGAAATACAAACAATAGAGTAAAGCTAGTTACTAACTAGCTTCTTTTCAAAGTCACTTTTTACGATATCGAGCGCTTTTAATACTTCTTCTGGCTCTACATCGTGTTGCTCTAAAATCATAATTAAATCAACAGCCAGTTTCACGTGTGTAGGAGCTTCTTCTAACGGGTTACTCATGGAGCTCTTTCTTTTTAGCTATTTGATCAATCGCAAAATTAATGGCAACTTCTACGCGTTGTTCCATATCTAAACGATCTGTTTGAGTTAAATAAAACGCCATATCTACATCGTATCTAATATAACGTGGGGGTAATTGATTGAGTACGGTGCAGCAAAAGTCAGCCATTACATCGTCGTTGTAACGTTCATTAAGTTTACGTTTTTCTATTTCTTCTAAAACGAGTTTTTCGTAAAAATTGTGTATGTCGTCATCTAATCGCATATTCCTGTCACTCTTTTTTATTGTCTGTAATGAGTCTATACCAAGGATTGTTATAAATCGAGAGCCGCTTTAAATAGTTGCTTATGAACACTAACTAAATTGTTGATGTTACGTTGATAACCGCCACCTAAAACGCACATAAGCGGTATGTTCCGCTGCTTGCAAAAGTTAAGAACAGCAAAGTCGCGCTCATATATACCAGCTAAGGAAACATCAAATAAGCCGAGTTCGTCCTTGGTATAAATATCGGCGCCCGCATTATATAAAATAATATCGGGCTGGTGGAGGCGAACACATAACTCAAGAGCTTGGTCTAGTGTTGTTAAATACTCTGCATCGGTGGTGTTTGCAGGTAAGCCAAAGTCATAGTTTGAGTACTGTTTTTGCCGAGGAAAGTTTTGTTCACAGTGAATTGAGCAACTAATTATCTGCTCGTGCTGTTGGGTTATTTGCGCGGTACCGTCACCTTGGTGTACGTCACAATCAAATATTAATACAGTGTCGGCTTGCTCTGTTGAAATAAGATGCGCTGCCGCAATGGCTAAATCATTAAAAATACAAAAGCCACTGCCGTAATTGCTGTAAGCATGGTGATAGCCGCCACTTAAATTAGCCGCTAAACCACTTTCAAGTGCTGTTTCAGCGGCTTGAATACTGGCACCAACAGAGTAAAGAGTTCGCTCAACAAGTTTATAAGAGTGAGGAAATCCCATTTTTTTAACCGCTTTGTCAGTTAACGACCCGTTTAAAAAGTCAGCAATATAATCTGAGCTATGGCATAAGCTTAACTGCGCTTTAGTTGCTGGCGAAGGCGATATAAACCGCGTATAGCCTAAACGTTCAACTTCATGCTTGAGCTGTTGATACTTTTTAATTGGAAATCGATGGCGCTCAGGGAGCGTTAAAGCAGAGTAGAGAGGGTGATAAAAAAGCTGCATTAGCGTAGCTGTTGTTTTTCTACTTGTTGAATTTTGTCTTCGGTGGCAGAAATTGCTTTTCTACAACGGCCGAGTCGTGCATGAGTAGTTAAAATTTCTTGGTTAAGCTTTTGTGCTTGCGCAGGCGATGCTTTTTCCATTTGCAGTTTACGCTCTTCAATCATCAGTACTAGGCGACGTTCAAATTCATGGTTTTGTTTAAGTTCATCATATAATTCGTGGGATGATTGCATGATTTTTTGCACCGCTTGTTTATAAACAGGCTGTTTAGCACGAGGCTTATAATGACTTTTATTTTCTTTCACCCAAATAGGGGTCGATTTAATAACATTAAATACCGCTTGTACCTGACTGGCAATACGCTCAAGTGCATAGGTGTAAGCATGGCGGTGTTCGCTCGGTGGTAGGCTAGCTATTTCATCTTCTATTTCTACTACGTAGTCGGCTAAGTTCATACTTTTGGTGCTAAACACGGCTCTGTCAAATAGGCTCGGCTGTGCCTGCATATAACGGTTTTTAGAAAAGAGCTTTGCTTTGTCGAATTGCTCTGCCTGTTGCTTAAGCGTGGCAACTTGTTGGCGTAGTTTGTCTAAAGCAGCAGATTGCATATTAAAAGTATGCCTCGTAAATTAGTTTTAATGCTAAAAGTATAACCATAGTATTAAATACTGGACGAATAAATTTACTCCCAAAACGAATCGCTGAATGTGCGCCAAACCATGCACCAAGCATGATAAAGAAGCCCATTGTAATTCCCAGTAAAAAGTTAACATGGCCAAGTGCAACAAAGGTGATCAGCGAGATAAAGTTAGAAACAAAATTCATTGAACGCGCCAAACCACAATTAAGTAGCAAACTCATTTTATAAAGCATACCGTTTGAGGCAGTCCAAAAAGTTCCCGTTCCAGGCCCCGCCAAACCATCAAAAAAGCCTAGGCTTAACCCTTGTAGCCACTGTTTAATTTTTATTGCGCGGGTTAATTCAGGTAGGTCGTCGCTTTGTGTGGTACTTAAATTACCAAACAAGCTGTAGCAAGCCACTAAAATAATAATAATGGGTAAGAGCTTATTTAAAAATTCAATGCTTAAATGATCAACAATGAGTGTGCCTAACAAAGCACCTATGGCGGTAGCCATAATAGAAGCAAACCAAAATCGTGGGTTAAATAACTGTTTTTTATAATAGGTGATACTGGCCGTTAACGAGCCAAAACTGGCGGCCAATTTATTAGTGCCAAGCGTTAAATGAGGAGGTAATCCCGCCGTTAACAGTGCCGGTACAGTGAGTAAACCACCACCGCCAGCAATAGCATCAATAAAGCCCGCTAAAAGTGCAACGCCACATAAAATAGCCCAAGTTGTTGGATCGAGTGCAAGTTCAAACATCAGTAATCTATTTGTCTTTTAAAAGGTGGTAAGGTGTCGAGCATGGCTTTGCCATATCGTTTGGTGATTAAGCGTCTATCTAAAATAGTTATTGTGCCAATATCACTTTCTTTGCGCAGCAGTCTACCACAGCTTTGTACCAATTTCTTTGCTGCGTCTGGCACGGTTATAGATAAAAACGGATTACCGCCTTTACTTTGCACAAACTCCGCTTGTGCTTCTTCGATAGGCGAGGTGGGCACCGCAAATGGAATTTTTGTAATAATTAGGTTTTCTAAATATTTACCAGGTAAATCAAGTCCTTCAGAAAGGCTTTGGGTGCCAAATAAAATACTGCCTTTGCCTTCATCAATATTTTTAGTGTGTAATTTGAGTAAAGCTTCTCGTGACATTTCACCTTGTACTAATAAGTTAAATCCTTTTGTTCTAAGGAATTTACTTACATGGTCCATTTGCCAGTAAGAGGCAAATAACACTAAGTTGGCTTTTTTAGTGTTTAGATACTCGGGTAATGTTTTAGCAATATGATCGCTAAATTCTTTATCTGTTGGCTCTATGCTTGACGTCGGAATACGCAGAGTGGCTTGTTTTGGGTAGTCAAACGGGGAGGGGACTTTAATAAACTTTACCCCTTCTTCTTTAGCAAGGCCACTTTCATAGGCAAAATGATCAAATGAGCCTAGTGCGCTCAAGGTAGCAGAACATAGCACGGCTCCAGCACATTCGCTCCAGAGCTTGTCTTTTAAATAGTAACCGACCTCAATGGGGCAGTCGCTAAGCAAGTGATCATGATGGCTTTTATATTCAAGTCGTTTTATCCAACGCGCATGCGGCGTGCCTTCGCCTTTAGTAGCGTAACTAAACCATAATTTATTAAGTTGTTCTAACCGGTTTATGTATTGCCCACTTTCAGCCAGAATGGGGTCGGCAACATAAGGTTTAATATCACCGTCGCTTACATCTTGTGTGAGGGTATCGTGCATTTTATTCAAACAGCGTAAAGCATCAAGCGTAGCCTCACTAATGTCTTTTGCCTTCGCATGTAGCGATTTAGGAATTTCACCATGTTCAAAGCGATAGGTATCGTCTTTTGAATATTCAAAATCGGCGTTGTCGAGAATATCGCGGACTACTTTTAAATCTTTGTTAGCATCGTTAACGCTATCGCATAACTTAAAGTTTTGCCCAATACCTTTTTGCCCCACTAACACTTTGGCCATTTTGCCACTAAATTTAGTGAGTTTGTCGAGCCAATCTATCGTGCCTTTTATGGTAGCTGCAGCAGATGAAAAGTCGCGGGTAATATGCGCAAGATGATGCGCTTCATCGATTACATAAATGGTATTGTCGGGCTCGGGTAAAATTTTTCCGCCCCCTAAATCTAAATCAGCTAACAGTAACGAATGGTTTATAACCAATACATCCATTTGCATTAACTGCTGGCGAGCCAGTTGAAAAGGACATGTTTGGTGTGCTTTCATCTGGCGTTGGCAAGCATGCTTATCGCAAGCAATGAGCCCCCATACTCTATCAGGAATGGTATCGGCCCAGCTGTCTCTATCACCTTGCCATTTTTTATTGATATAGGCATCGTAAAGTTGCTTTAAGCACTTAGTTTCCATATCACTTAGTGGCGATGTAAGGGTAGGCATAAATTCCATTTGAGTTTGGCTATCGCTGTTCAGCGCATTATGAAGTTTGTGAGCGCAAATATAACGTTGGCGGCCTTTTACTAAATCAAATTTAAAATCGAGCCCTGAGTGCTTTTTAAAAAACGGCAGTTCTTTAGCGATTAATTGCTCTTGCAAAGCAACAGTAGCTGTAGAAATAACCAGTTTCTTTTTTTGTGCTAATGCCAGCGGTAGAGCGCCTAGGCAGTATGCTAATGACTTGCCGGTACCTGTGCCTGCTTCAATAACACAAATACGTTGCTTTTTATGGTATTCACCGGCTAATGTTTTGGCGATTTCAGCAACTAAATAGTTTTGACTACTGCGAGGGCGGTAATCGATTAGGTTATTTGCAACATGCTGGTGTACTTGTCTAATTGTTTTTTTAAGTGAGCTCGATAGCATGTGATGATTAACCTAAAATATGTATATAATTACAGTGTATATATTAAGTGGGATCGAACATTGACACAAGCAATCTATCAGGGCTTTATTTTATCAAGGCAACAATACGGGGCTAAAAATGCACAAGGTATTACTTTGTGTTACTGGCTAAGCTCTGATCAGGGCCCGATAAAAGTGACGATTGAAAACCAGCAAGCGGTATTCTTCATCCCATTAGCACAGCAGCAGGCAGCGAATACCTTGTTGACTAAGGCGAGTGTTAACGTCCAGTTTAATAATGTTGAGCTTTGTCACTTTAGTGGTAGCGAGAGTGTTGCCTGTTACTTTAACGATATAAAAAGCCTATACACTGCAAGAGCTCTTTTAGAGCAAGTAATGCCAATTTACGAAGCCGATGTGCGCCACAGTGATCGCTTTTTAATGGAGCGCTTTATTAAAGGAGGTGTATGGGTAACCGGTAACGCCAAAGCTCAAAACGGCTTTATTGAAATTAGTGATGCAAAGCTAAAAGCAAACACCGAGTATACGCCAACGCTTAAGTCTGTTTCTTTGGATATAGAATGCAATGGCGACGGGGTGTTATTTAGTGTTGCACTGGTGGGAAATGGTTTAGATTGTGTATTGATGATAGGTGAGCAGCAGCTGCAGAGCGACTCGACATTTGAAATAGACTGGTGCTATGACGAAATTAACCTACTCACCAAGCTGCAGCAGTACATTATAAATAACGATCCTGATGTTATTATTGGTTGGAATGTTATTGATTTTGACTTTAGTTTATTGCAAGAACGCGCAGAGGCGTTAGGACTTACCCTTAACTTTGGCCGAGATAATCAACCTTTGTATATTAATAAAGGCCATTACACCCGATTAACGCTTCCTGGGCGGTGCGTCATTGATGGCATTGATACTTTAAAAAATGCAACTTATCGATTTGACAGCTTTTCGTTAGCCAATGTTGCAGAGCGTGTGCTTAACGAGTCTAAATTAATAAAAACCGATAACCGATTAACAGAAATTGTTCGTCAATTTAATGAAGATAAGCTCGCTCTTGCTGCTTACAACCGCAAAGATTGTATTTTAGTTAATCAAATTTTCGAAAAATTAAAGTTATTTGAATTTGCCATAGTCAGAACTCAAATCACCGGGCTCGAACTTGAGCGTATGGGTGGCTCGGTTGCTGCATTTACTAATTTATATTTACCGTTATTACATCGCAGTGGTTATGTTGCTCCCAACTTAGGCGATCATGGGCTATCTTTTGAAAGCCCTGGTGGCTATGTGATGGAGTCGACCCCAGGGCTTTTTAAAAACGTTTTGGTACTTGATTTTAAAAGCTTATACCCTTCAATTATGCGTACGTTTTGTATTGACCCGTTAGGTTTAATCGCAGGGTTAAACGCACCAGAGCATGCGGTTGAAGGATTTAATCAGGCATTATTTTCAAGAACGCAGCACCACCTACCTAAATTAATTGAGCACCTGACACAAACTCGCCAAGAAGCCAAAGATACTAATCAACCCATGCTCTCGCAAGCGATTAAAATTATTATGAATAGTTTATATGGTGTACTCGGCTCTAAAGGCTGTCGGTTTTACGACCCGCGCTTATCGAGTTCTATCACTTTACGTGGCCATGAAATAATGCAAACAACTCGTAAATGGATAGAAGTGCAAGGCTTTGAGGTGATATATGGTGATACCGACTCTACGTTTGTAAAACTTAGTGAAGATAAAAGCCCTGAGCAATGTAACGAAATTGGCTGCCAACTTGTTCGACATATCAACGAAAAGTGGCAAGTAGAATTAAAGCAGCGTTATGACTTAAAAAGCTATTTGGAAATTGAATTTGAAACCCATTACAGTCCGTTTTTTATGCCAACTATACGAGGTAAAAAAACAGGTTCTAAAAAACGTTATGTGGGGCAAGTAACTAAAAATAATGAGAAAAAACTTGTATTTAAAGGTATGGAAACAGTACGTAGCGATTGGACTGAGTTTGCACAAGAGTTTCAAACACAGTTATTCGAGACATTATTTACCGACAACTTCGAAATACAGCAACTGCACGATATTATAAATAGCTACACTCAAAAGCTTTATAATGGTGAGTTTGACCGTAAATTAGTATATAGAAAGCGTTTAGGGCAGCACCTCAACGATTATATTAAAAATATCCCACCTCACGTTCAAGCAGTTAAAAAACACAAAGCGAGCCATCCTGAGTTTGAAATAAAACGCGGGCAAGTAATCGAATATGTTTACGCAGTATCCGGCGCTGAGCTTTATACCGGTAAAAACACTCTGAACTACCCGCTGTACATCCAAAGACAACTCGACCCTGTTGCGCAAATGATATTAAGCGCATTAAACACACCAACTGAATCTACTCAAGCTTCATTGTTTTAGTATAAAAATAGGAAAGCTTTAATTGAATAGTAATCAACGATAAATTTATTGCAATTTATGAAATAGTTATTTTTGTGGGGTTTAGGTGTGAATTTAATTATTGTCTTTATATATAAAATCACCACCATGTTAATTTTTTATCGTCAAGTGTGTCTTATTTATTTCACATGGTTTATTTATTGTTAATTATATGTTGACCGCTCCTCGTTGTAAGCATTATCATAAGGCTATGATCATCAAATTAACGCAACTTGTGTTGGTGATTTGTTAAATATAAAAAACATAATGGTATTCTAGGGAGAATCAAATGTTAAATAATAAAGTTTCAAAAGCAGTTCGCTTAGCGATTGCTTTTGGTGCAGTATCAACAGCTGCATTTTCTGCAAGCACAACAGCTGCAGAGGAAGGTCTTGAAAAAGTTGAACGTATTCAAGTTACAGGTTCTCGTATTAAGCGTACAGACCTAGAAACTTCTAGTCCAGTCACTGTAATGACTGCTGAAGAGATTAAATTAAGCGGTTTCACTCGTGTGGAAGATATCTTGAATCAGTTGCCACAAATTGAAGCTGCTGAAAGTTCATTTTTAGCCAATGGCGCCACAGGTACTGCGACTGTAGATCTACGTGGTTTAGGTTCAAATAGAACATTAGTACTAATTAACGGCCGAAGAATGCAAGCGGGTAGTATTACCTCTCAGGTTGCAGATATAAACCAAATCCCTTCATCGTTGATTAAGCGAGTAGATGTTCTTACTGGTGGTGCTGCGGCTATATATGGTGCTGATGCTGTTGCTGGTGTTGTTAACTTTGTGATGGACGACCAGTTTGAAGGTATTTCACTCAACGTAGGTACTTCAGGTTATCAACATAATAATGATAACAAATACATCCAAGGCTTGATGGATGAAAAAGACTTCAACTATGATACAGGTAGCACTGGTATCGATGGCAAATCTTACAGCATAGATTTCACTGTTGGTGGTGCATTTGATGGCAGCAAAGGCCATGCCGTTGGTTATGTAACTTACAACCGTCAAACTGAATTATTACAAGGCTCTCGAGATTACTCATCGTGTGCATTAGATAAAGCAGGTCAAGCTTGTGGTGGTTCTGGTACCACTCCAAATCCATTTTTCGATATCTACCCAGTAGTTGACGGCGAAGTTGATTACAAGCAAAACTTTTATGGATACTTAGATCCAAATGGTTCTGGGTTTAGAGAAGATGATGGTTATCGTTACAACTATGCCCCAGTTAATCACTTTTTAAGACCAAACGAACGTTTCACTCTGGGTACTTTTATCGATTATGAAATCAACGATACTTTTCGCCCTTATTTAGAATTCTCTTTTATGCATAACAGAACTGCAGGTCAAATTGCAGAATCTGGTACGTTCTATAATGATGAAATTTTATTTGACTACAATAACCCTTTATTGTCTGATACTCAAAAGCAACAGCTACAAGGTTTGTTTAACCAAGATGGAAGTGACCAGTTTGTTGCATACATTGGTAAACGTAACATTGAAGGTGGTCCACGTTCTGATAATCTAGAACATTCTTCATACAGAATTTTAACGGGTATGGAAGGTGAACTAAACGATAATTGGTCATATGATGTTAGTTATAATTATTCTGCAACGACGTCTAGCTCAGTATATAAAAATGATTTACTTGCACCAAAAATAGCTCCTCGTGTTGGTGCTGTAGATACTGAATGTGCTCAAGATGATGGTTGTTTATATTACAACGTATTTGAACTTGGTGGAGTAACACCTGAACAAGCAGCTCAACTTGCTGGTGTTGGTACTCAAACTGGTTTAGTTACTCAAGTTATATACAGTGGTTATGTTAGTGGTGAGTTCGATTGGACATTACCTACGGCTTCATTACCTGTAGGTGCGGTATTTGGTGTTGAACGTCGTGAACAAGACTATGAGCGTGTATCAGATACTGTTTATGAAGAAGGTCAATTATTAGGTCAGGGTGGTCCTTCACCAAGTCTATATGGCGTAATTGATGTAAACGAAGTTTATGGTGAGTTACAAATTCCAGTATTAGATAATTTAAATGTATCAACTGCAGCACGTTGGTCTGATTATTCAACAACTGGTTCGGACACAACCTACTCAATTGGTGTTGATTACACTCTTGCAGATACTTACAAGTTCAGAACTAGTTTTGCGAAGGTTGTGCGTGCTCCTAATATTGGTGAACTATTCGCAGCTCAAAGTCTTGGTTTGTGGAGTGGTGCAGATGGTTGTGCTGGTGATCCAGCAGCAGCAGATGCAGCTGACAGACCAACTTACTCTGCTAGTCAATGTGCCAATGCTAGTGTAAGTGCTGATCAATACGGTAACATTGGTGAGTCACCTGCTGGACAATACAATGAGTTAGCTGGTGGTAATCCTGCGCTTCAACCAGAAGAGGGTGAAACGCTTACCATTGGTTTAGTAGCTTCTCCTTTTGAAAACTTTAACTTCTCTGTAGATTACTTCAAAATTGAGATTGAACAAGTTATAGGTGAAGTTGGTGCTGAGCGTATACTTAACAACTGTGCTGAAACTGGCGATGCATTTTTCTGTAACAACATTACTCGTAGCCCATCAGGAAGCCTTTGGTTAGGTCAAGCAGGTTTTGTAACCAACCTTAGCGATAATATTGGTGGTAGAACATGGGAAGGTATTGATGCTACAGCTGCATATTCAATGGATCTAGAAAATGCAACTTTGAAGTTTGACATCAACGGTTATTACAGCATGAAGAAAGAGGTTGAGCCTATCCTAGGTGATTCATCTTTAGCATATGACTGTGCTGGTAATATTAATTCAGACTGTTTTGCTTCACCAAAATGGCGTCATACTTCTAATATTAACTACATCCGTGACGATTGGCGTATAGGCGCTAAATGGCGCTATTACGGTGGTATCGATTATGATGGTGTTGATGATAAATCTTTAGTTGAAAATGGCGGGATTGGTTCTTATAGTTTCATCGATTTATCTGGTACTTACTCATACAATGAGCATGTTACATTTACAGGTGGTATTAATAATATCTTCGATAAAGAGCCTCCAATGGTGGGTAACACAATTGCTAGTAATGCAAATACTGTTGCTGGTTTTTATGATACCTTAGGCCGATTTGTACATGTTAGCTTTAACTTAAAGTTCTAACAAAATAGCTACAAAAATAAATGAAAGCCCATACTTGGTATGGGCTTTTTTTTTTGAAAAATTTTAAAAATTGGCTAAAGAGCAGGATGATTTTGATTTCTTGTTAATTAACTTCTAGAGAAAAAGATATTTATTAGTAATGATATTTTGCGGTTGTAGCTGTATTTGATTAGTTTAAAGATACGGTCTAGTCATAAATGCTTGGTTTTTATTGTGTGAATGTAAAGTAAAGACTTAAATTTGGTTACTTTTGTTTTTATTGTTAATGCTGTGTTGACCTTTAACTTCATCTAGGATTATTATAGGAACTTAGCAAGTTTATAAACTTCTTGTTAAATAATAAAAATATAATAGTGTTCTAGGGAGAATCACATGTTAAACAATAAAGTTTCAAAAGCAGTTCGTTTAGCGATCGCTTTTGGTGCAGCATCTACAGCTGCTTTCTCAGCAAGTACATTTGCTGCAGAAGAAGAAAATGCAGAAAAAGTAGAAAGAATTGAGGTTACGGGTTCACGTATTAAGCGCTTCTCTGAAGTTTCTCCAACACCAGTTACAACTATAACAGGTGTTGAACTTACGAATGCCGGTATTACAAACGTAGCTGATCTATTACAGAAACTTCCATCTTCAGGTGTTGGCTCTGCCCCAACAACTACAACAAACACAATTTTTGGTGCAGGTATTAATACAACTGACTTGCGTCAATTAGGTGAAGGTCGTACCCTTGTTCTTGTTAATGGTCGTCGTTACGTAGGTGCATCGGTTGATAATCCAGCTGTTGACTTAAATGGTATTCCGACTGAAATGATTGAACGTATGGATATCGTTCACGGTGGTGCATCAGCAGTTTATGGTTCTGATGCCGTTGCTGGTGTTGTAAATATTATTTTGAAGAAGTCTCAAGATACTATCGATTTTAATTACAAAAAATCTATGCCTGAGCAAAATGGCGGTGGTTCTGAATTTTTCTCATTCACTTTTGGTGGTGAAGGCGAAAAAACTAGCTTCATTACAAGCTTATCTTACTCTGAAACAGAGCAATTAGAAGCACAAGATCGAGACTTCCTCAGAAACCCTATCAACACAATGCTAAACCCTGATAATGTTGATGATAAAGACGGTATTCCAGCAAGAACTTATGCTGAAAATCCTGGGCTTCAGACGTTAGGTATATATGATCGTGCTGGTGATGCATTTTTACCAGGTGGTCAATATGTTTTTGGGGACAATGGTGAGCTAATACCATTTGAGATTGGTGGAAAAACACAGCCCGCTCCAAACTCTCAACTTCGCTATTTTGGTGATGAGTTCTCAAATGGTTACAAATTTATTGAACACCAAGATTTGGCAACGCCACTTAACCGTTTCAATGTTTTTACAAACGTGGTAAATCAGTACCATGACGACCATTCAATGAATTTTGAGGTTTCATTCTCTAAAGCAAGTGCTTACGCAGAGAGTAGCCCAATATTTCTTGCTGAAAGTCTTCGTGCAGATAACGCATATTGGCACCCAGATGCTAAAGCCCAGTTTGCTGATGCAGGCTATGCTGATGATAGAAACATCACTGTATATAAGTTAGCTTCAGGCTTCGGTAATCGTACTTATGAAGATGATCGTACTTCATTTAATACAACTCTTTCATTCCAAGGTTTATTATTAGAAGAATATGATTATGAAGTATATTTTAGCTATGGTCGTAATAAAAATGACACAACTTGGAATGGTGAGTTTTTAGAAGAAAACTTCAATAAAGCTATTGATGCTGTAATGGTAGATGGTGAAATTCGTTGTGCTAACAGAGACGCTGATGGAACCCTTCTTGGTGCACTAGATGGCTGTCAACCATTAAGCCTATTTGGCTTAAACGGTGCGTCGCAAGAGGCACTAGACTATGTAACAACATCAGCTTCAATTTCAAAAGTTAAACAGCAACAAGTAATTGGTGGTGTTATCTCTGGTTATGCTTTTGATATGCCTGCGGGTGGAGTTTCTTTTGCACTTAGTGCTGAGCATCGTAAAGAAACAGGTTCTAATGAGCCTGGTGCTGCTATGCAAAATAACCTAGTGTTTGGTAACTTTGTAAAAGCTTGGGATGGTGAATTTACAGTTGATGAAATCGGTATTGAAACTTCTATTCCTTTATTAGTGGATGCGCCGTTTGTTGACTCTCTAAGCTTAGAGCTTGCTGCACGTTACATGGATTATTCTTCAGTAGGTGATAATGTTGCTTGGAAAGTTGGTTTCAACTATGCAATGAACGATCAGCTTCGTTTCCGTGGTACAAAATCAAAATCAGTTCGTGCTCCATCATTATCTCAGTTATACGCTGCAGGTACTCAATCATTCGCTTCTTATGGCGACCCTTGTGATCAAACACGCATAGCAACGGCTAATGACTCTAAAAAAGCTAATTTAATTGCTAACTGTAAAGCTGCTGGTATCCCTAACCCAGGGATTCTTGACGGTGATTGGAGACCTTCACAGGATTGGCGTCAAGTTACACCGCCAAGTGTTAACTCGGGTAACCCTGAATTACAAGAAGAGACATCAGATGATACTTTATTTGGTGTGATTTATACGCCAACAGAAAATATCACTTTGATTGCTGATTATTGGAGTTTTGATGTTGAAGACGCAATAAACTCGCTAGGTGCGCAGCGTGTAGTAAATGACTGTTATGAAGCTTCAAGCCTTGATAACAGCGCATGTGCTCTAGTTGACCGTGATCCTGCAACACTAGATATTACTCTTGTTCGTAACGGTCCATACAACTTAGCATCTTATGCGTTGAAAGGTGTTGATTTAGAGGGTAACTATAAGTATGAAACAGAGTTTGGTTTATTTGATGTTCGCTTACTTGCAAGTTACTTAGAACACAGAGAGTTCAATACTGATGTTTCAAGCGAAAGCTATGAAATGACACCGACAGTTGGTGAAGTTAGATACCCACGTTGGCAAGGTAATTTAACAATTGGCTACAGCTATGAAGACTTATATGTTGGTATGGTTGGTAAATACCGCCATGCTACTGTTCTTGATAGAGAGTGGACAATAGAAAATAATGATTATAACGATGTACCTTCTTATACTGAGTGGGATCTAAATGCACGTTATAACGTTAATGATATGGTTGAGTTACGTGCTGGTGTTGCTAACTTATTCGACGTTACACCACCAAGAAATCCTGGAACTTATGATGATGGTGAGTTCTTTGATGTGTATGGTCGTCGTATCAACATTGGATTAAACATCCGTTTCTAATATATTTAGATAATGAAAAGGGCTGATATTTATCAGCCCTTTTTTATTTTCTAAAAAATAATCAGGCAATCTATAATTTTTTATGTTCTCAAACATCATTAATGCGTCTTCGTAATGTAATAAACTTTTTGTTAGTATTACACTTATTAAATCTTCAGTATCCTTAAATGACCTACACCCTCAGACCCTACCAAAAAGAGGCGGTTGAACGCACCGTTTTACACTTTAGAAAAACTAACGAACCTGCCGTTATTGTGTTGCCTACGGGGGCGGGTAAAAGTTTAGTGATAGCTGAACTTGCGCGTATTGCTAAACAAAAAATATTGGTGTTGGCGCACGTAAAAGAATTAGTTGAGCAAAATGCTCAAAAGTATAAAAGTTTTGGCTTGCAAGCGAGTATATTTTCCGCAGGTCTCAAAGAGAAGTCGTTAACCCACCAAGTTACCTTTGCTAGTGTGCAGTCGTTATCGCGTAATCTAGATAAACTTAATGAGCACTACTCATTACTTATTATTGATGAGTGTCACAGAGTAAATGGCGAAAAGAAAAGCCAGTACGGAAAAGTTATTAATGCGCTTAAATCTCACAATCCTGAATTAAAAGTATTAGGTTTAACCGCGACGCCTTACCGACTAGGGTTAGGCTGGATTTATCAGCATCATTACCATGGCTTTGTGCGTGGCAATAAGGAAAGCCCATTCAAACGATGTATTTTTGAATTACCTTTGCGCTATATGATTAAACATAACTACTTAACTCCCCCTAAAGAGGTTGATGCAGCGATTAGCCATTATGATTTCTCATCTTTAACTAGCAATGCATTTGGGCAGTATAGTAATGAGGATATGAATGCGCTGTTAAAAAAATCGACCCGTGCAACTCAAACAATTCTGCAGCAGGTTATTCAATATAGTGAGAACCGCCATGGCGTGATGATATTTGCTGCTACGGTTATGCATGCACAAGAGATAATGACTTATTTACCCGAGAATCAAAGTGCGCTGATCACCGGAGATACTTCTAATAGCGAGCGCGATAAAATAATTAAGCAATTTAAAGCTCAACAATTAAAGTACTTAGTGAATATATCGGTACTGACAACGGGCTTTGATGCTCCCCATGTTGATTTTATTGCTATTTTACGGCCCACAGAGTCAGTAAGTTTATACCAGCAAATTGTCGGTAGAGGTTTAAGATTGGCTGAGGGTAAAGATGATTGTTTAGTAATTGACTATGCGGGCAATGGCTTTGATTTATTTTACCCAGAGGTGGGTGATAAAAAAGGCGATAGTGATAATGAACCTGTGCAAGTGCTGTGTCCTGGGTGTGGCTTTGCCAATATATTTTGGGGTAAAACAGACGCTGATGGCAAAGTAGTTGAGCACTTTGGTAGGCGTTGCCAAGGCTTATTAGAAGACGATAATGGGGTAAGCGAGCAATGCGATTATCGTTTTCGTTTTAAAGAGTGTGAGCAGTGCGGCGCACAAAATGATATTGCTGCTCGAAAATGTCATGACTGTGGTGCTGTGATGGCCGATCCTGATGATAAGCTTCGTAATGCGTTAAACCTTAAAGATGCATTAGTCCTTCGTTGTAGTGGCTTGAGTGTGACTAAACTTAAAGAGCAATTGTTAAAAGTTACTTATTTTGATGAAGACGGGGCCAGTTGTGATGAAGTTTTTGATTTAGCAAACAAAGGATCACAGTATTACTTTAATAAGCAATTTGGTAAGCGTGTAGGGCAGGGACAGTCACCAATTGAATTTATCAGTGCAGAGCAAGTTATAAAAGCCCAGTTTGATTTAATACCACCGGATTTTGTGATTGCTCGAAAAAGTAAAAAGTATGGCTGGAAAGTAGCAGATAAACTTTTTGATTATAAAGGCAGCTTTAGAAAAGCAAACCAGCTAAGCCGATAGGCTAAGCTGGATATCTCATTCATCATGAAATTAGGGTTATACTTCTTCTGCGTCTAATCCCCAACCATCGCCATAACCATTTAAGCTATTAGCGATACTTTCAATATATTGTTCTGCTTGGCCTAAAAGTGCATGCTCTGGAACCATTTGTACATGGGCTATTACCTCCCAAACACCGGTATCTTTACATTTCTCAACATCAGCAGTTTGCACTAATGCATCGTTTACAATCTCAGTTGCAAATTTTTCGGCATCAGCCTGTTGTTCAAATAAAATGTAAAAATCAATTTGTTGCATTTTACTTAAATCTACACCGGCGGCGGAAATTTCAGCAAGAAGCTGGCCATTATCATCATCAGGAAATTGCATTTAAAACTCATAAATTAGTGTTTATTCATTAGCACTATTGTAACTAAAATAAATCATTAAAGCGCAAGAATTTTTAGTTAAGCTCAAAGCGGTTTAAAAGATTCGCATAGAGCCAGCTAATATTTTAGACGCTGATAATGATTAAGTTAATGTTAGGCTCATTATCGCTATGCTATTATTGTGTCGTTAATTTGTTGTTTTTTATGGGTACATAGTAAGGATGATTACTTGTTCAATCAGTTTTTAAAATCCGTTATTTGTTTTTGCTTATTTTTAAGCTTTTTCGCTATTGCAGCTGACAATAAAATTGAAGATTATGAAATAAAAGGAATTAGTGGAGAGTTAGAAAACAACGTTGCTCTTTATTTAAAACCCTTAGTGGGTGAAAAACCAACGCGCTCACTGCGTCGTTACGCTAAATCGCAAGTTGAAGATAGCTTAAAGGCATTAGGTTATTACAGTTCAAATGTGACTATCGATTTTAATAAAGATGAGCGTGAGCTTGTTGCGACTATTGAACGCGGCTCCGCAACCCGTATTGAGACGCTTAATATTAGCGTTAACGGGGAAGCTAAACATGACCCATTAATTCAGCAAGTTATTGAAAGTTTAGAGTTAAAGCAAGGCGACATTTTAAATCATGGAATGTATAGCGCAGCCTATAAAAAAATTGAATCCGTTTTGTTGGAGCATGGTTACTTTGACGCAAAATGGCCTGCCCGAAAATTTGAAGTCTCATTAAAAAAACATAGCGCTATTATTACCTTTACCATTGAAAGTGGTGTGCGTTATCGCTTTGGTGATGTGTTAATTACCAATCAAAGCCCAGCAGAAAAATACATTCGCTCTTTAGCTCCGTTTGAAATGGGTGAGCACTATAAAGCATCTAAGATTGCTGACTACAACCTAGATTTATCGAGCACTCCTTATTTTACAAGCGTGCGTGTTTACGCTGATATTTCAGCTAGAAAAAACAGCCAAGTGCCTATTAAAGTGGACGTATTACATAAGCCCGGGAATAGCTACGAAATTGGTGGCGGGTTCAATACCGAATTGGGTCCAAAGGTACGGTTTAAGTGGAGTAAACCATGGATCACGGAGCAAGGACACTACCTAGAAAGCAATCTTAATATTGCAAAAAAACAACAAGATATTTCTATGGCGTATACCATCCCTGTTAATAATCCGAATGATGATTTATGGCGTTTATCAGCAGGCTATAAGCTCGAAGATGAATTAGCCGATAATATTTACAGTGAAATTTTAACAGCGCAGTTGCAAAGGCAATGGCTCACCGAGCAAAAATGGATAAGAACTGCATTTATCAGGCGCGAGCAAGAAACCTATCGGATTGGCGACGGGCTAGAACGCACCACAGAAATGTTATTACCAGGTGTCAGTTATGCCCGAAAGCAATCGAAGGGAGGAACCACCCCTTATTCGGGAGAGCAGTGGTCTATATCGGCAGAGTTTGGTCTCGATAGTGTACTCTCTAGTACCAATATTGTTAGGGTGCAATTACAGCATGCATGGTTGCGCACTTATCTTAATAAGCACCTTGTGTTTTTAAAAGCAAACTTAGGGGCCATGTTAGTTGACGATATTAACAATGTTCCATATTCATTAAGGTTTTATGCTGGTGGCGATCAAAGTGTGCGCGGCTTTGCTTATCAATCAATCTCACCAGAAAATGACAATGGGGATCGCATCGGCGGTAAATATTTAATCGCGACGACTGCTGAATATAATTACCAATTTGCCAAAAACTGGCGAGCAGCTTTGTTTGTTGATGGAGGGACGGCGACCAATGATTTTTCTGAGCAATTTGAAATAGGTGCAGGGTTTGGTTTTCGTTATTTAACGCCTATAGGACCAATAAGAATAGATCATGCGTGGGGACTCACTAAAGAAAGCAAAAGCACTCGTTTAAGTATTACCATAGGGCCGGAAATTTAATGTCTGTATTTAAAAAAGTCACTGCAGCACTTAGCACCTTAGTTGTTGCTGTATTAGTGACATTGTTTTGCGTTGTTTTTACAGCTCCAGGTAACCAGCTAATTGCTTATAGCGCCAATAAGTTAGTTGACGGCTTAAAAATTGAAATAAATAACGGCCGTTTTTTATATAATGATGCGTTTAATTTTCGCTTTGAGCGTGACGGTTTATTACTTGATGCTCAGCAGCTTAAACTAGATTTATTTTGGTGGCACTGTGATGGTATGTGTATTGATAACTTAAGTGCCCGGTCTATAAAACTAAACTTACCAGCATCGTCATCTAATTCTCCTGATACATCTAACGAACCGTTGGAACAAATCAGTTTGCCATTTAATATTGCACTTAAGCGTTTATCGGTCACTGAGTTTGTGTTAAATCACACAAGTGCAAACGTAGTTGTTAATAATGTGGAGATTGCTGCAAAGGCACAAGGTGCTGATATTCAAGTTAAAAGAGTGAACATTCCGAGTGTTTTAATTGCGTTAAAAGAGCAGCCTGGAGAAAATGCAGCCAGTTCTACCCCAATTACAGAGTTACCAGCATTACCTAATATCGCATTTATGTCGCCACTCAATATTTATCTAGAACAGTTTAATATTGTGCAGTTCACGGTGGAGCAGAATGCACAGCAAAATGTGGTAAATAATATTGCGCTACAAATGAAGCTAATAGGTTCTGAGATTAACGTTGTTTCATTGTCTGCAAATTATCAGCAGTGGCAGCTTAATACTGCACTTAACGCAAAGCTTAAAGGCCGCTTACCAATTAATGGCGATATCAGTCTAAAAGGGCATGGTTATAATGCCAATATGCAAATAGGCGGAGACTTAGAAAAGCTCAATGTAGATATAAAAAGCAGTGAATCATTTCCTTTTGAACTAACTGCTACGGCTAATCTTAAACAACCAAATTATCCATTTAGTGTTAATGGCGGTTTAGAGCAGTGGATTATCGAAACAGCAAGTAAAGAGTTAAAGATAACCGACGTAAAATTAACCGCGCAAGGCAATGCTAACGATTATCAGTTATCATTATTTGGTAATAGTCAGTTAGGTGCTTATCCAACTGTGAATTTTAACAGTCAAATTAATGGCTCACTGAGCGAAGCACACTTAAAAAAGTTAGCCCTTAAAGCGAATGAGAGCCAAGCTACTATCCAAGCGAATATCGACTGGCAAAATGGGGTTAGTGCTAACTTTAGCGGCGCGCTATCGAGTTTAAAAGCGCAATACCTCACTGACACACTTACCAGTGATATTTCAGGGCAGTTTAAAGGGGCATTTGTTACCAGTTCAAATAGCTGGAAATTAAGTATGGATGACACCCAATTAAGCGGGTTACTAAATGATGTACCGCTTAATTTTGCTGCTCAATTTAACTTAAATGATGAACTTAAAGCCACTGTAAATAAATTTAACCTTAGCAGCGGCACAAACAGGTTAACCTTAACCGGCGAAGTTGATCAGCAATGGCAGATTAATGGGGCTATTGCGCTGCAAAGTAATGATGATGCAAAGCTTCCGTTTATTGCTAATGGTAAAGCAGATTTAAGTATAAGAGGCGAGCGGTTGACGCCTGCAGTTGATTTAGCGTTAAAGCTAGAGCAGTTTATTTATGATGAAATTAATATTAATAAGTTGGCGTTAAAAGCACAGTTAGACACCGCTACCGATTGGCAAACAGATATCAGCGTTAGTCTTGATTCAGCGCGCGTTATGCATCATCAAATTAATAAAGTGGAAATAGTTGGCAGTGGTGATAAAACCGATCATCAACTGAGTGCATCTATTGATGCTGATGCTGGGGCTGCTTCGTTTGAACTAAATGGCAAACTCGCTAACGCGATTTGGCAAGGTGAACTCAGTAATATTAGTGTAAGTGATAAAACGCTTAGCTTTGAAAATGCTAAAGATATAGCTGTAACTATAGATTCGAAAACGGGCGACTTTGATGTGAGTGCGCATTGTTGGCAATCGAGTAATAGTAAGTTATGTATTGATAGATTGAATCAAACCCGCGAATTAGGCCAGCTTAACGTAAAACTGGCTAATCTTGCATTGCGAGAGCTAAAACATTGGTTACCAGAGAATGTAATAACACGTGGTGATATAGCGGGAGACTTTGCTGCTAATTGGCAAGCAGGCACACTTAAAACTCTACGCGCTAATTTAAATTCATCAGGGCTTAACGCGGTACTTATTAACGAAGAAGATCGATTTAAGCTACCTATAGAAACGCTAAACATAAGCGCTTTTTCTGATGCTAAGGTTGGCCAAATAGAAGCTAATATAGAATCGAGTGTTTTGGGTAAAGTAACGACTAAAGTTAATATTGATGATATTCAAAATAAGCAAACGCTTAACGGTAATATTCAAATTGATAAAATTTTATTGTCTGATATACAGCCATTTTTAAATACGTTCGAGCAGCTTAATGGCGCCATTCGTGGGCAAGTTGCATTAGCAGGCACACTTAAAGATCCCTTGTTAGAGGGAAATTTAAATATTGAGAATATCAACCTAGAAGGTGAGCAACTGCCTGTAGCTCTTAAAAACTCCAATATAAATGTGGCGTTTAATAAGTCTACCGCCACCATTGAAGGAGATTTAAATGACCCTCAAGGCGGACAGGTAAAATTAACGGGGAATGTTGATTGGCAAGGTGAACAACCAGCTGTAAATATGAATGTAGTCGGCAGTGAGTTTTTTGTAAGAGCGCAACAAGGCGTGGTGTTTAAAGTATCACCAGAGTTAAAAATAAGTTTAGCTGACAATGCACTTAAGCTGGCAGGTGATGTTGTAGTGCCTTATGGTCGAATAGAAATTGAAGAGCTGCCAGAGGGGGCTGTACAGGTTAGTGATGATGAAATAATTTTGGATCAAACTACGCAAAATACTAAAAAAGCCCCATTTAACTACGATATTGATTTAAAAGTAACGGTTAAAAATGATGTCAGAGTAGCCTCATTTGGACTTGAGTCTAAAGTAGTGGGTGATATGGATATCAAAATGAGCCAAGACTCACCTATTATTGCCATTGGTGAGCTTAATTTAATTGAAGGAACTTACTTGGCATTTGGTCAAGACTTAATAATTAGAACCGGGCAAATTGGTTTTAGTGGCGCAATAGATAAGCCTCATTTAAATATTAAAGCCATTCGCAACCCAAATAATACCGCCGATGGTGTTATTGCAGGTGTTACTTTAACTGGCAGTGTTGAGCAACCAAATTTAAAAGTATTTTCAGAGCCGGGCATGGACCAAGCACAAGCCCTAGCGTATTTGCTGAATGGTCAACCATTAGGAGAGGGTGACAGTTCAACGGATGCAATGTTAACTCAATTACTACTTTCTCAAGGAGTGAGCCGAAGCGAAAGCTTAGTGTCTAAAGTCGGTGAATCGTTTGGCTTGTCAGATGTGAGCTTAAGCTCTAAAGGTAGTGGCGAGCAAACAAAGGTAGAAATATCAGGTTATTTAGCACCGAGTTTGCAGGTTAAATATAGCGTGGGGGTATTTGAGTCGCTCAGTGAAGTGGCAGTGCGTTATCAGCTAATGTCGAAGTTATATATAGAAATAACCAGTGGCCTGTATCAAAATGTCGACATACTGTATAAATTCAATTGGGATTAACCTTTATCTACCAATACCAATACCAATACCAATAATAAAAAGGAAAAGGTATGAAAAAATTCGTAATCACTATTATAGCGTCGGCTTTGCTCGGCGGATGTGTCCAGCAAAGCACTTTGCCAGCAACGCCGGTTAAAAGCCTAACCAGTAGTGAGATTATTGCATCTACAACAGATGAGCAATGGCGATGGGTAGACCCTGAGAATATTTTAAAACTAACCCTACCTACCGGTGCCGCGTATATTGAGCTCAATCCAGCGCTTGCGCCAAAACACAGTGCTAATATTAAAAAATTGGCACGAAAGGGCTTTTATCAGGGCACTCATATTTATCGTTTTGTGGAAGGGTTTGTTGCTCAAGGTGGTGATAGCACGGGTAAAAAGTTAACTAAAACCAAAAATAGCACAGTACCTGCCGAGTTTTATTTAACCACCAATAAGCCGCTTATGATCACTGAAATGGGTGGAGATGGTTATGCACCAATAACCGGGTTTTTAAATGGTTTTGCGGTGGCGCAAAATGAAACACGTGATCAAACATGGCAAATTCATTGCCATGGTGTATTTGCAATGGCGCGCGGCAACGATATTAATAGTGCCAGCACGGAATTTTTTGTCACCATAGGGCAAGGTCCACGTTATTTAGACAAAAATATCACCGTATTTGGGCGAGTACTTACAGGTATGGCACATTTTCATCAGCTAGCGCGCACACCTAAAGGTGGTAGCGAGTTTAATCCTATTACAGATTTACAAGTATTAGCCGACGTTAGCAGCGATCACAGCCGATTTAAAGTAATGAAAACAGACTCAGATGCATTTAAACAGTTAATTTCAGCACGAGGTAGTCGTAGTGAGGAATGGTTTGCGTATAGCCATAATTACATTGATGTGTGTGGAATGCCTGTACCAACTAAGCAACTTAACGATTAAAAAAAGGAGCCTCAGGCTCCTTTTTTGTTTAGCTTATTGACGGTTTATTTTTACCGCAAAAGGGGTATCGTTATAATGCGTTGAGCGATATGGATTAATATCAAGGCCGCCACGACGCGTATAGCGCGCGTAAACTTCAAGCTCTTTAATATTCAATTGAGTGGTTAAGTCGCTGTAAATACGCTCTACACATTGCTCATGGAACTCATTATGGGTCCTAAACGAAATTAAATAGCGTAATAATGACTCACGACACACTTGCTCACCAGTATAACGAATAATAATGCTGGCCCAATCCGGTTGCGAAGTAATTAAACAGTTCGATTTAAGCAGGTGGCTATGCAAGGTTTCGCTAACTACTTTATCGCTTTGTGACTTTAAAGAATGTGCGTCAATATGGTAGTTATCTATTTCAATATCTAACTCATCAATACACTCACCAGGAAGCGGTGTGCAAGGAATACAATTATAATCATCAGCGCTGTATAAGGTTACCTTTACCGGGCTGTTTACCGCATTTGATAAGTCTTCAATTAAATGTTGCTTAACAATGTCAATACTTCCAAAGCGACTTTGGTTAAAGCTGTTCAGATAAAGCTTAAACGACTTTGACTCTATAATGTGACTACTTTGACATTCGAAAGTAAATATCGCCACCGCAACTTGTGGTTTGCCTTTGGTATTTAACCAAGATAGTTCGTAACCGGTCCAAATATCTTGGCCTTTGAATGGTAATGCGGCTTCATCAATACTCAGCGCGTCGCGATTAAGCTTGCGAGCAATAGGAAAAAGCAAGCTGGGCGTGTATTGATCTACATACTCAGTAGATTGACCAAGTACGCTGCCTTTAAGATCGGGAGAATTGCTGTAATCTGTCATGTTTGCTCTTAAATAGTTACAATGGGGACATTATATCTAAATTAAATGAGTTTCACAGTATGTCTGTTGCAATGCAATTAGCCCAACTTCACCAACGCTTTAGTGAAAAAACTATCAAAAATACACAAAAGCAGCCACTCATCGCCCACGATGAGCAATGGCCAAGTCCTTGTGAAATAGGCACAGCCGATGAGCACGGTATGATTCAATGGCAAGCGATAGTGAGAGAGCCTGCAGGTTCTTTGGCTGATCTCGCTAACGCATTAGAGCTTGAATTTCCTGATGAACTTAGCCAGTTTTATGGCCATATGTTTGCTGGCAGTATTTTAGCCAGCGTTGATGGCCATCAAGTAGAATTATTACAAGCGTGGAATGAGGATGACTTTGACTTACTGCAACAAAATATCACGGGTCATGTTTTAATGAAGCGAAAGCTAAAGCAAGCGCCAAGTGTTTTTATTGGTTTAACTGATCAAGATGATTTACTTGTTACGGTATTAGTGGAAACAGGTGAGGTGTGCCTAGAGTATGTAGGTAAAAAGCCACATCATGTACTCGCCAAAAACCTCAGTGAATTTATAGCGTCGTTAGCAGTATAATTATAAGGTAATTTTAAGGTGTGATGTTTTAGACATAGCACCTTAAGTATGGGATTTATTGAAAATCCCATGAAATATTAGACACTAAACCACACGGCTCACACCTAAAATCAAATAAACCAAACCATGGCTCAGGTAATTTCCATTCACCTTGGCAACTTGGGCATTTGCGCTTAAGCTCCGAGGCTTTATCGACACCACCTACACGATATAAGTAATAGTAAACAGGCTTTTTAGTTAAAAAGCTGATGCGTTTGCTAATATCTTTACCTCGGCGATACAAATCACTTTGTGTGCTGGCTATTTCCTCTAGTGCAGGAAATTCACAGCGAGTTGCGCCATTAATTTGAATTTGATCGCATGCTTGCCAATCTTCTTGCCATTTAATCAGGGTTTTATAATCGCCATTGGCAATTGCCGGAATATTAAATAGCGGAACGGGTAAAAAGTCATCGCCACAATACAGTGGGCTGCAGGTGTGCACATACGTAGTATATAAAATATAGCTTGAGGGATCTTTACAACCATCGGCACCGTTTGAGTGAATGTCTTGACCTATTATTTTCACCTTTGGTGCTAACAAGCCTGCATCATGAAGCTTTTCAACACTGTGCTTTACAAATGCACTGTTGTTAAGAGGGTGCATAGCGTCTTCGGTCGGACACATAACGCGAGTGATAAAATAGCCATCTTTCAAAACCGTCGGAAATTCTTCTCCAATGATTTGGCCATTAAAACGTAATGCATTTACCAAGCGATTTATTGCTTGCTCGGCTTGCTCTAAGGTGGTGTCTTGGTAGCAGTCAAATGTTAAATCAACAACAAACATTTATAGTCTCAAATTATTTTGGCGCGAGTAATGTCAGTAATTGATCTAACTTTTGCTCAATTCTATCTAATTGAGAGTTGTTCTGATCTTCATTACTGACACTTTGCTTTGGGGTTTTCATTAAATTATAAATTGAATCAGGATTATTCTTATATTGACTCACCGCAGCAATAATAACCGGCATTGGGGTCGGTGTTGTTAAACGACTTTTAGTTAGTGCAACAGTGGGAACTTTGCCTTCATCAAGAAGGACTTTAATAGCTTCAAATACAGCAGCGTTCATTCAATTATAACTCTTTTATAAAGTAAGCTCGCAACATAGACGCTGCGAGCGGGTATGGTATCAATAAAGTGGCTAAGGCACATTAAAATGCGCCATAAAATTAATTATTTTTGACGAAGACGTACGTCTAATTCATCTATTACTTCACTCCAATCGCCATCAGCCGCTAGCGATTCGGCAATGAAATGTTGTTGGGCTTCATCCCAAAAGGGAGCATCTTGCAACAAGGTTGTATCGGCAATGGAGTGCGAGGCAATAAATGCATCTATTTGCGCATCCGAATCCGGCAGTCCTAGTTGGGCGAACAAGGTATTAATAGTATGTTTTGTTGTATCCATAATAATGCTCCTAAATGAATTAATATGTATTAACTCTAGGGGGAAATGGTATATCTAGCCAGTTTAACCCTTACTGAATCTATGCTTTATTTACTCAGTAGTAAGTCGCTAAAGCATGATCTGACTCAATACAGAGAATAAGCGTAATAACTAAAATGTAAATTCGCTTATTTATTGCTCTTGGGTATATAGTAATATAAGTATTTGGTCATCGTTGTAGTTCAAAATTAATCCCTTATGCGTTACTTGGCGTAATGACAGGGGTGTAAAATAATAAAGGAAATAAAATGACAGCCACAGCTGAATCGACAGACGCCTTTAGTGTTCAACATATTGCACCAGAGGATATAAGCACAGCAGCCAGCCTGATATATCAGGCATACCAAAACGATCCTATTTTACAAACTCTGCTAGGGTATAACGAAGATAACCCGCTCGATTATGAAAAAAAACTACGTGCACTTATTCGTGAAGAGCTCAGTAGCTTTTGGCAAGAGAAGCAGCCTTTAATTGGCCTTTACCGTAATGATAAATTAAAAGCGGTTGCCTGTGTGTTTGAGTCAAATAGCCAATTACAAGCTGAGCGTTATTGGCATTGGCGATTAAAGCTGATGCTAAGTGCAGGTTATTTACAAACGAATCAATTAATTGAAAAAGAAAAAACCATTCGTGACGCCTTAAAGCCGCAAGGGAATTATTACTTTTTAGCGTTTATTGCGGTTGATCCACACTTTCACGGGCAAGGGTTTGGTCGCACTTTACTTAAAGGTTTAGATGGCTTAATACACGATAATCCTGAGTCTTCTGGTATAGCGGTATTTGTGACTCGTGACGAGCATACGAAATTTTTTAAATCGCAAGGCTTTGAGCACTTTAAACAACTTTCATTTAACCAAGTTAAGGGTGAATTACTATTTAAAGTTGCTAATGCTCAATAAAGGTAGTTGTTCATAATGGCGTATCTGTAAGCCTATGTTCCAAATCGGGCACACAAGTGTGAGATATATCCTACATTAGTGTGCTCTTTGTCAGTTTAAATCCATTATTTATCCGTTTATAAGCATCAAGCTTCTGTTATTTATAGCTATTTTAGTTTTTTCAATTTTGTGACATTAAATTTTTTAGTTTTCCTCACTATTATACCCAGCCGTTTGGTTTAAACTTTACTTTGTCAAGACGACATAGCTCAATGACTGAGCTAATGCCATGGATATGGAATTAGGCAGCATAGTAGTGACTAGCAGGAAGCGCAAAGGACAAGTTAACACGGATGCAAGGATGAAACAGGAAGTACATGAAGTACTAAAATAGCTAGGAGCTATTTAAAGGATACCAAGGATGATGCGATAGGACATTGCAGGAGCGTTAGTTTACGCAGGACGGCCAAGGCGGCAAGAGGATATTGCAGGATGCAATGGAGGGCTAACACGGTAGTTTGCTCGTTCAGTGGATGATAAACAAGGATCAGGTAAAGGATACCTTACAGGATGTTGGCAATTAGGGCGTAACTGAGGTTACGCCTTGGTTTTTTGTTTACAAAAATTATATCTTATGTGGTGGCACAACCACACTTTTTAGCTTTTCATCTTCCATGATTAACACTCCCTGATAAGCATTTTCACCATCGCTTGAAAATTCAAAAATAAATTCGCTTTTCATGCCCGGTTTACCACTTTTTAAAATGCCAAACCGACGCTTGCTACAAGCCACACTCATTAGTTGTACCTGCAATTGCTCACTTTGGCGTTTGGCATGAACGTTCGCTGCTTCGGCTATTTTACGATTTAGCCAAAAAAAATAAATTACAGCCCCAATAAGTATGAACGTCCATAAACTAGCCATTTAAGAGAATAACCTTCCAATTGCGCGAGCTAACGTCTCGCTTCTGTTTTCTTTACGTAGTAATGCTAATAAATGTGGGCGAATAGTTGGAATTGCAACTAAATCTGCAAAAATGCTGGGAAATAACTCAGCTATTTTCTCATGGTGCGCACAGTTATCCATAAATACATGCAAACGCTGTGGCTCTTCTAATTGTTTAAAGCAGCGACCTGCAATAGTTAATAAAATGTCTGAGTCTTGCCCAAGCGTAGATTCTAAAGCGCAGTCAACCAGTTGTGCGCTAAGCCCTGTTGCTTGCCCTGATGATATGGCGCGAAGCGCGGCAGAAGCCGTAACCACATCATTATTCTTAAGAGCGGTTTGTCCATAACTTAACATTAACTCACTTAACGTGGGTGGTATTTCGATGTGTTCAAGCATTGCGCTTAATGGTTGTAATACTTCAACAGGTAAATTAGGCCACGCAGCGTGTAAGTGTTTTAAGTTATCAGCACTGTTGAGGCGATAAGCAAAATCAGCAATGCCTTGTAGTGCCACACTTTGCCAATTATCAAAACCAATCTGGCCACTAAAATAAAGCTGGGCATGCTCATAATACTGTGAGGCTGGTTGTTTTAATAACACTTTAACTTGTGCATTAAACGCCGCTAATTTATTAGCATTAGGAGTAAATACGTACGGGTTGTTATCGAGTTTGCCATCGGCTTGTTCGCCGGTAATTTCTGTTCCTAGTGCTTGAATTACCATGTCTGCAAAGTGGTCGCGGCTGGCACTAACGAGTTTACTTTGTTCATCAAGTGGGAATTTTAAAAACCACACATAGGGTTCTTTGCTAGCTTTACTGTCCCAAAATTGAATCGCTAGCCATGCATGGCCTGCTAATGGGTAAGGGTAAGGAACTTGTGCTTGTTCAACAGCTAAAAATTGTTGTTTATCAAGCTTGGTAATATGCCTGCCAATATCAAAAGCACGCCATTGAGTTCCTGCACCGTCTAAAAGCTGGCCTAATGTGGCTATATGTTCACTCATGAATTTCCAACTGTTTTTACTACAAAATTACGCTAATTATACGCCATAGCGACTGTTGAGGGAACAGGGTATAATTGTGCAATATACAAAGTAAAGGGTGATTATGACTGAGCAAACCCAACTCTATTTAACACAATTAACTGCGCTACTTAAAAAGTATCAGCTTTGGCAGAATGAGCCGATTGACTCTGCATTGTTGCATTCAAGCGTCCCTTTTTGCCATGATACTCTTGCATTTGAACAGTGGTTACAGTTTGTATTTATAGAAAAAATTCAACAGATTATTACAATGAAACAACCGTTACCGCGTAATTTTGCGATTGCTCCTATGGCGCAAATGACACTCATTGATAAGTCCGGAAGCGAAGAGATTATTTCTTTGCTGACGCAATTAGATTCATTGCTTGGAGAGTCAGATGACTGAACGTCCAGCGCCAGTTGAATACGGCGAACTGAACATTCTCTATCAAGATGAGAACTATGTAGCGATTGATAAACCATCAGGCTTACTTGTTCATCGCTCCTTTTTAGATAAGCATGAAACTCAATTTGCAATGCAAATGCTACGCGATCAACTCGGTCAGCATGTGTTTCCTGTGCACCGTCTTGATAGGCCGACATCGGGTGTGTTGCTGTTTGCTCTAAGCTCAGAAGCCGCGCGTGATATGAATCAGTTGTTTATTGAGGGCACGATCTCAAAGCGTTATTTAGCTTTGGTACGCGGATTTGCGCCTGAATCTGTTTTTTTAGATAAACCGTTAAAAGAAGAACTAGACAAAATCGCTGATAAATTTGCCGATCAGGGTAAAGATGCTCAAGAAGCACAAACTCAGTTTAACTGTTTGCACCAAGCTGCGTTGCCTATTCCCATAGGAAAATACCCAACGGTTAGGTATTCTTTGGTAGAGTGTTTTCCTAAAACAGGGCGTAAACATCAAATTCGTCGCCATTTAAAACATTTGTCGTTACCGATAATTGGCGACGTTAACCATGGTGATAACCAGCATAATCAGTTTTTTAGAGAGCATTTCTCCCTTAGACGATTAATGTTATTTGCTACAGAGCTTAGCTTTGTACATCCTTATAGTAACGAATCGATAATAATTAAAGCGCCACTAGGTGATGCAATGTTGAGTATTTGCAAACAGTTAGGGTGGCCAAGTGAAGAAAAGGATTATTAATGGCACATATTAGTATTTTTGTAGGCAGCGTGTACGGTGGTGCTGAACGTTTAAGTGAGCAAATAAGCGATACTATAGAGCAAACTGGCCATCAGGTAAGCGTATTTGCAGAGCCAAGTTTAGAAGATCTAAAAAATGCGACGCATATTTTAATAGTTACTTCAACAACAGGACAAGGCGATATACCCGCTAACTTGGCAGAGCTTTATAATCAGCTTAACAGTACGTTTCCAATGTTAACCAATAAAACATTTGGCATTGTAGCCATGGGTGACAGAAGCTACGGTGATACGTTTTGCGCAGCAGGGCGTAGCTTTGATGAACTATTACGTGACTTACAAGCTAAACCTGTGGGTAACCGACTAGAAATTGATGCCTGTGAAGACTTTGAGCCTTGGCCTGTCACCGAGCTTTGGTTACAAACTTGGCTTGGTAAATTACCCTCTTAAATGCGCAGACTCTAAATGAAAAAACATAAACTGAGTTTAATTGTGCTTGCAGGTGGCTTAGGTAGTCGCTTTGGTGGCAATAAACAAATTGCAGAGATTCCAGGGCTAAATTGCACTATTATGGAGCTGAGTATTATTGATGCGCATGCTGCAGGCGTGACGCAGGTGGTGCTGATAATAAACCAAGCGGTACGCAGTGAAATAGAGCGTACTATTTTGCCACGCTTGCCTAGTGATCTTGATGTGGTACTGGTGAAGCAACACATTGAGCAGGTTCCCGAACAGTTTAAAGCAACACTTGCCCAACGGAAAAAACCCTGGGGCACAGGTCATGCTCTGTTGTGTGCCAAAGCCCACATTAATAACCCCGCTATTGTGATCACTGCCGATGACTATTATGGCAAATCTTCGTTTGTATTACTGAGTGAGCACTTTAAAAAAAGCGCTGAATGGGCAATGGTAGGGTATCCGATTATTGATACTCTTTCTGAGCACGGTGGTGTTAATCGTGGGGTATGTAATATTGCGGATGGAAAGCTTGTTGCCGTAACCGAGTATTTGAATATTCAACAACAGTCTGAGCATACTTTTGGCGATAACCCACAGGGTTTACGTGAGAAAATTAGCCCCAACTCCCTAGGCTCGATGAGTTTTTGGGGGATCACTCCCTGCTTTTTTGACTATTTGCAACAAGGCTTTGAAACGTTTTTACAGCAATATAACGTGAATACTCAGCAAGAGTACTACTTACCTGATCAAATCCAGAAAGCTATTAATGTAAAAGCACAGCCTGTATTTGTATACACTGCAAAAGAGCCTTGGTTTGGTGTTACCTATAAATCAGAACTGACAAGCATTGCGGCTACTTTGTGCGCATTACGTCAAGCGTAGCTATTAAATTATTATCGCCTTGAGCGAAAAGAGTGAAGTAGAAAATGAATACAGTTCCTATAGAAGTTTATTTATCTGAGAGTTTTGGCCTTGACGAGAAGCATGCGAGCATAAAACCCATAGGCAGTGGGCATATAAATACTACTATGTTATTAAGTACTTCGAAGCGGTCACTGGTTGTACAAAAGCTTAATACGGTGGTGTTTCCAAAACCACAGTTACTTGTTGATAATGCGCGATTAATAGAGCAACACTTAAGTAAAAAACAACAAGCAGGTGAATTCAATCTAGCAATAGTACGCCATGTAGCGACGACTCAGAATGACTATTTAGTTAATGATGATGATGATACTTGGCGAGCACTTGAGTTTATTGGTGGCAGCTACAGTGAAGATGTGGTTAATACTGCTAGCCAGGCACAAACAGCGGCCAATGCATTTGGCCAATTTGCACAAGCGCTACAAGACTTTGACGCGAACAATTTACATGCCGTTATTCCCAATTTTCATAACTTGGCCATGCGTGCAGAAGTCTTCAAGCAAGTGGTTAGCACCGATCCTCATAAACGTTTGGCTCATTGTCAGGAAGAGGTTGATTTTTGCCTGTCGCAGCTTTCACTTATCGATGAGCTTAATGCCCTTGAGGGAAAAGTGCCTATTCGTGTGTGCCATAACGATACTAAAATAAACAACATGCTATTTTGCTTAGACTCTAATAATGCAAAAGCGGTGATAGATTTAGATACCTGTATGCCTGGTTATTGGCTTAATGATTTTGGCGATATGGTCAGAACATTTTGCTCTGCAGAGCAAGAAGATTCAACGGCGCTTGAAAAGGTAGGTGTTCGTGAAGATATTTTTGCAGCGATTGTTAAAGGCTATGTTGAGCCACTAAAGGGGGTATTAACACCCGCCGAGAAACAAAGCTTTTGGTTAGGTGCTAAAGTAATGCCCTTTATGATTGGCTTACGCTTTTTAACTGATTATATAGATGGTGATAATTACTTTAGCGTTAAGCATAAGAGACACAACTTAGATCGCGGAAAAAACCAATTTGCCTTATACAAGGATATAGTAAGTAAGCAGCAGGTCTTAAAGGAGATTTTGACTCAGGTATAAACCCAATTAATTATATTGCTCAAAGCGTTATAACTAAAACTTTGAGCAATATAAATTGAGGTTAAACATTGAAAGTATGTGTTAACTTCCAACATCTCAATTTTTTACTTATTAAGCATCCGCTAGTTTTACACGGATTTTGCTTTTGTCTACTGTGGTTTGATTAAGCGCTTTAATTGCGCCTTTAACTTCAATGTCATTAGGCATTTCTACAAAGGCAAAGCCTTTAGATTGGCCTGTTTCTTTATCGAGTACCAAGTTACAGGTGGTCACTTTACCGTGAGCCGTAAATAACGTACGAAGATCATGCTCAGTAGTGGCACGTGATAAGTTACGAACTAATAATTTCATATATAACCTAAATAATGGGTTCAAGCATAATTATCTCAAGTAACCTTGCTTTAACCTAACGTTATTTTATAAACAGTAAAAATAACTATTAAAAAACAAAAAACCGCCTAATGGCGGTTTTTTATACATTGCGAGAGATTACTTTACTTCTTTACCCGCTGCTTGTTGATCTGCATGATAGCTTGAACGTACAAACGGGCCTGAAGCGGCGTGTGTAAAGCCAATTTCATCAGCATATTCTTTTAATGCGTCAAATTCAGCTGGTGGCACGTAACGCTTAACGGGTAAGTGATGCTTAGACGGTTGTAGGTATTGCCCTACAGTAAGCATATCAACGTTATGAGCACGTAAATCACGAAGTACTTCCTCGATTTCGCTAATTTCTTCACCAAGGCCAACCATTAAGCCTGATTTTGTTTTAACCTCAGGATGGGCTTCTTTAAAGCGACGTAATAATTCAAGAGACCATTTATAGTCAGCACCTGGGCGCGCAAGTTTGTATAAACGTGGCGCAGTTTCTAGGTTGTGATTAAATACATCTGGCGGCGTTTCAATTAAAATTTCTAACGCTCTGTCCATACGGCCACGAAAATCGGGCACTAAAATCTCAATGGTAATTTCTGGATTATGCTTACGAATTTCGCGGATACAATCAGCAAAGTGCTGAGCACCACCGTCACGTAAATCATCACGGTCTACAGAAGTAATAACCACATAGCTTAACTTCATGTCTTTAATGGTCAGTGCCAGCTTTTCAGGCTCAGCGGCATCAGGTTTTAATGGGCGACCATGTGCAACGTCACAAAATGGACAACGACGTGTACAAATAGCCCCTAAAATCATAAAGGTCGCTGTACCGTGGTTAAAACACTCTGATAAGTTAGGACACGAAGCTTCTTCACATACAGAGTGAAGGCCGTGCTTACGCATTGCTTGTTTTATGCCGTCAATCCGCTCGGTTGACTTGGGTAAGCGAATTTTAAGCCACTCTGGCTTACGGAGCATTTCGGTTTTTTCTGTTGGTAAAACTTTAACGGGGATCAACGCCATTTTTTCTGCGTCGCGTAGTTTTACACCTGGTTCCATTTTGACTGGTTTATTCATTCGTTTTCAAACCCTTCAGTATGCTTAACCTGTGTTGCATTAAGCTTCTTGATCATGTGTTTTACCAGCCCTTCACCTGCAGCTTCAAGGTTTTGAGGGCCATTTAGTTCTTTAGTTTGCACCATATTCATGCCCGCATAACCACATGGGTTAATGCGTAAAAATGGACTTAGATCCATATTAACATTTAATGCCAAGCCATGAAATGAGCAGCCACGACGAACTCGTAAACCTAAAGATGCAATTTTACTGTCGTTAACGTAAACACCAGGGGCATCCGCTTTCGCGTATGCATCTATGGCGAACTCTGCAAGGGACTCAATGATGCACTCTTCAAGCCAAGTAACTAGCTCTCGCACCCCAATTTTTAAACGACGTAAATTAAATAATACATACATCATTTGCTGACCAGGGCCATGGTAAGTAACCTGTCCACCGCGGTCAACTTTAATCACTTCAATGTCACCTGGGGCGAGTAAGTGCTCATCTTTACCGGCTTGGCCTTGGGTAAATACACTTTCATGCTCTACTAACCAAATTTCATCTGGCGTATTTTCATCACGGGTGTCGGTAAAGTCTTGCATTTTTTGCCAAATCGGCATGTAACGCTGACGACCCAGTTGGCGTACGATTAGGGTGTTTTCGCTCACAACAAATCTCAACTATAGCTTAAAGCATATGGCGCACGTCATCGATATTGCTGATCACGTTGTAAATTTCTTCAATGTGTTTGCCGCTTGTTACTGTGGCTACTAAAGTGACTGACTCATAGTTACCTTTACTGCTCGGTTTTACTTTTGGCGCATAATCACCCGGAGCGATAGGTTGTAACTTTTCTAAAATTTGATCAGTTAAGTTTACGTTTGCTAAACCCATAATTTTAAATGTAAACGGGCAAGGGTACTCTAGGTACTCATCAAATTTAGTGTTTTTAACAGGTTCAACCACGACGGGAACTCCTCAAACAAAAGTGTTGGCTCAACTTATACGTTAAGCTTAAAACTGACAGGCTAATGACAATCTTGAAATGATGTTACTTTTGACCTAAGCCAACGATAGTCATTCAATACGATTGGTATATATGGGGCGCATTCTAGCACTTTTCAAGCAAAAAAAAACGCCTCACAGAAGAGGCGTTCATATTACTTTACTCGTGCTTACATTATTTGTAAGCGTAAGTAGTCATATATTTTGCTGAAGAAGCTACCTTCTTGTATTTCTTCAAGCGTAACTAGCGGATATTGTGCAATATCTTCGCCTTCAAGTTGTAAAAACAGCGTGCCTACTTTAGTGCCTTTAGCTAAAGGTGCTTCAAGCGTATCGTCAAGCTCAAAGTTTGCTTTCAGGTTTTTATGTTGGCCACGAGGGATTGTAATAGGGGTGTCTTCTAAAATACCTAAAGAGACATTCTCTTTGTTACCCATCCAGATGCGTTGCTCTGCAAAACTATCGCCAGCTTTGTAAGGCGTAATTGTTTCAAAAAAGCGGAAACCGTAGTTAAGCAGTTTTTTACTTTCAACTTTACGCGCACGCTCACTTGAAGTACCCATAACTACCGCAATTAAACGCATGTCGTTTTTCGTTGCCGAGGTGACTAAGCTGTAACCCGCATCAGATGTATGGCCTGTTTTAATACCATCAACATCTAAGCTTTCATCCCATAACAACGAGTTACGGTTATATTGCTTTATACCATTGTATGTAAATGACTTTTCTTTATATAGTGCATATTCGTCCGGCACATCTCTGATCAAGGCTGCGCCAAGTGTGGCCATATCGCGTGGCGTTGTGTAGTGCTCGTCTGTATCAAGACCGTGACTATTAATAAAGTGAGTATTTGTCATGCCTATCTTTTCAGCATGGGCATTCATTAAATCTGCAAAGGCACTTTCGCTGCCTGCAATATGCTCAGCCATGGCAACACAGGCATCATTACCTGATTGCACAATAATACCGTGATTAAGTTCATCTACACTTACTTGCTTACCCACTTCAATGAACATTTTAGATGATTCAGGAAAGTTTTTTGCCCACGCTTTTTCACTGATAGTTACCATATCGGTGGGTGCGATATTACCCGCATTTATTTCTGTACCAATTACATAACTAGTCATCATTTTAGTTAAGCTAGCAGGAGCAAGTTTTGTATCAGCTTCACCTTCTGCAATCACTTTACCTGTGGTGAAGTCCACCAAAAAGTAACCTTTAGCATTAACTTGAGGAGGGGCTGGAATAATTTGTGCGGTGGCTGAAAAGACGGCGGCAGAACAGACTAAGCCGCAAACACCAGTAAGAATTTTATGTTTAATAGATTTCATCATACTCATTAATGGTTAAAGTTAAAAATATGCATTCTCCCTATTCTAAAGGGCTTACTGAGTGTAAAGCAAGAACGCGTTTTGAAATTGATTTTGTTTTAATGTTTCTAGTACTTGTTGCGCGTGTTGGGCATCTTTTATCGGCCCTAAGTGCAATCTATACATACCGTCTTTTTCGACGATATTTGTTGGTAATTTATATTGCTCTCGTAGTGTGTGTGCCAATGCTTCTATGTTGGCTAACGTACTACCTGCAGCTACTTGAACATAGGTTTTTCGTGCATGGGTATCTGCAAGGGTAATCGCTTCAAGCTTAACCTGTGCTGTACCGTATTTATGGTAGCCAAGTTTATAGGCTGCAGCATAAGAAAGATCAATGATTCTATCGTCATGAAAAGGCCCGCGATCGTTAACCCGTACTATAACAGATTGGCCATTGGCTGTATTTGTTACGCGCACAAAACTCGGTAAGGGCAAGGTTTTGTGAGCTGCCGTCATAGCGAACATATCGTAAATTTCGCCGTTAGAGGTGTGATAACCATGAAATTTTCGGCCATACCATGAGGCAATGCCCGTTTCTGAATAACCTGTTTCATCGAGCATAGGGGTATAACGTTTGCCCAACACTTCGTAAGGGCGTGTGGTGCTCGCGCTTTTTATAACTTTAGTGACAATAGCATCTTGCATTTCTAATTCAGTTGGTGCTCGAAGAGGCGCTGCATCATGGCGCATGCTGTAACGGCTATTTGAACTGCTACATGCACTTAAAAAGAGGCTAACGAGTGTAATAATTATAAGTTGTTTATAAAGGCGCATTATTTTAAGAGCATCCTTTTATCTGTGGCAATCGACATAATAATGCCAAATGCAGCCATCAAGGTCACCATTGAGGTGCCGCCATAACTAATTAATGGTAAGGGAACACCTACAACAGGTAATAAACCCGAGACCATACCAATGTTTACAAAAATATAAACGAAAAATGTGAGTGTCAGAGAGCCTGCGAGTAACTTGCCAAAAGCTTCTTGTGCATTAACTGCAATAAATAATCCACGGCCAATGATGAATAAGTACAGGCTAAGTAAAATACACACACCAAATAAACCAAACTCTTCACTCAGTACAGAAAAAATAAAATCGGTATGTCGTTCAGGTAAAAATTCCAGTTGTGATTGTGTGCCTTGCAACCAGCCTTTGCCTTCGATACCGCCTGAGCCAATAGCAATTTTTGATTGAATAATATGATAGCCAGAACCAAGCGGATCGCTCTCAGGATCTAAAAAGGTTAGTACTCTTTGCTTTTGATAATCGTGCATACCATAGTGCCAAAATGGCCACGCTGCCAAAGCAACAACTGAGCTTAAAAAGCCAATTAAACGCCAACTCAAGCCAGATAAAAACAATACAAACACCCCCGAACTGGCAATCAAAATTGAGGTGCCTAAATCGGGCTGTTCCTTAATAAGTAAGGTGGGCAACATTACAATGGCAAAGCCAATAATTAAATGAAGTGGACGCGGTGGTAAGTGGTTACGACCAATGTACCAAGCCACCATCATAGGAACCGCTAATTTCATCAGCTCTGAGGGTTGAAAGCGGGTAATACCTAAAT
Source organism: Pseudoalteromonas sp. S1610 (assembly GCF_005887465.1). Lineage (GTDB taxonomy): Bacteria > Pseudomonadota > Gammaproteobacteria > Enterobacterales > Alteromonadaceae > Pseudoalteromonas > Pseudoalteromonas undina. Next base: position 109,396 of record NZ_PNDI01000024.1, read on the forward strand.
CTAACCAGCGTTGAGCGCCTTTAGAGCTTACACCAAATAGTAGTACTCCAACTAGCATGAGTAACCCTAGGCAATACATGGGAATGACTAAGCGTTTTAACGTAGCGGGGGGGATTTGCGCTAAAACAAACATTCCAATAATTGCACCTGCCATGCGGGTTACATGGCGGATCATCATAGCCGAGTCTTGGCCAGAGGCACTATAAACGATAGTGATGCTGCCAGCCATCATCAGTAATAAAGCAATTAAAAGTGGCAAGTCGATATGCAGGCGTAGCCAAATAGAACGCTTATTATGTAAAGCCGTCATGGTACTTTACTCCCTGAGGATTGAATTGGGTTAGCTGCAAAATAATAATCCATTAATTGACGGGCAATAGGCGCACCTACTGAGCTTCCGCCTCCGGTATTTTCTACCACAATAGACACTACTATTTGTGGGTTGTTGTAGGGGGCAAAACCGACGTAAATGGCGTTATCACGTTGGCGCTCTTTAAGTGCATCGGCGTCGTAACGCTCGCCTTGAGCAATACTGACTACTTGGGCTGTACCGGTTTTACCTGCTGGATCGTAGGTAGCGCCTTTAAACGCACGATGGGCAGTTCCGGTGGTTTTTTTAACGGTGTTATGCATGGCATCAATCGCGATGCGCCAGTTATCTTCATTATTGAGTACAACAGGTGGCTTTTCTTCATTATTGAGCTGAGTAATTTGATCTTCTTTTTTAGCAACTTGCACTAAATGAGGAGGGTGATTTATCCCTCTGTTAACTAAAATATTAGTGGCATTCGCTATTTGAATGGGGGTGGCAGTCCAATAACCTTGGCCAATTCCTACAGAAATAGTATCGCCACGCCACCACGACTCTTTAAAACGATCTTCTTTCCACTCTTTTGAGGGTAAAATAGCGGTTGTTTCTTCATGAATATCAATACCGGATAACTCACCAAAGCCAAAGCGAGCCATAAAGTTACTTATTTTGGTGATCCCCATACGATAGGCTGCGTCATAAAAGTAGGTATCGCATGACTCTTCTATTGCCTTGTAAACATCAACATGGCCATGGCCCCAACGTCGCCAATCTCGCCATCTATGCTCTACGTTTGGTATTTGAAAAAAGCCTGGATCCCACATGGTGGTGGTTTCTTGCACTATGTTTTCTTCTAATGCCAAAATAGCCATGTGCGGCTTAATAGTTGATGCGGGTGCATAGCGTCCTTGAGTGGTACGGTTGATCAGTGGACGATCAGGGTTGAGTAAGGCTTTGTAGTCTTTACTGCTAATACCGTGCACAAATAAATTGGGGTCATAACTTGGGTTTGAATAAAGCGCTAGAACACCGCCATCTTTTGCATCCATTACCACAATAGCGCCGCGCATATCTTTAAGTGCATGTTGGGCTATTTGTTGTAAACCAATGTCGAGAGTAAGTACTAAGTCGTCACCCGGCTGCGGTGGATCCATGTTTAAGGTGCGAATAATACGGCCACGGTTGTTTACTTCAACCCGCTGTGAGCCGACTTGTCCATGTAATAATGGCTCGTAATACTTTTCGATACCCAGTTTACCAATATCATGCGTGGCTCGGTAGTTTGTGGCTTCATCTTGTTGTTCAAGCTTATTTAATTCTTTTCTATTGAGCTTTGCAACATAGCCTAATGCATGGGTTAAAGTATCGCCAAAGGGATAATATCTTGCTAGGCGCGCTTCAATGCTAAACCCTGGAAATTTATGCTGGTTTACTGAAAACATCGCTACTTCGTTTTCATTTAAACGGGCTTTGAGGACTTGGCTTTTAAAACGTCGAGTATGTTTTATATCATCAAGAAAATCAGCTTGTTGTTGCTCGGTTATTTCAATGATTTTGCTGATAGACTTCAAAGAGGCGGTTAAATCATCAACTTCTTCGGGGATCACTTCAAGGTTATAAACGGGCTTATTTTCGGCCAGTAAAACACCGTTGCGGTCATAAATAAGTCCGCGATTAGGTGCAATAGGGATTACTTTTATGCGGTTGTCATTAGAGCGAGTTTGGTAATCTTGGTGGTCGTCAACTTGAATGGTGTACAAGTTAGACAATAATATGGCTACTAAGGCTAAGATAAAAATAAAACCCACAAATGCACGCCGAGCAAATAAATTAGCTTCTGCTGAGTGGTCGCGAATAGTGGGTCTTCGTTTTAGCATGGCAAGAAACTACTCGCGATGATAAGGGTGGTTGTTATTTAAGCTCCAGCCTCTGTAAAGACTTTCAGCAACAATAATGCGTACTAAAGGGTGTGGAAGCGTTAAATTTGATAACGACCATTTTTGCTCAGAGGCTGCAATACACTCGGGAGCTAAGCCTTCTGGTCCACCAATCAGTAAACTGACATCGCGACCATCAAGTTGCCACTTTTCCATGTTTTTCGCTAGCTGGTGAGTATCCAGTGCTTTACCGGTTACTTCCAGTGTGACAATACGATTGCCTTTAGGTATGGCGGCTAAGGTTTTTTCACCTTCGGTGTGTAAAATACGCTTTATATCTGCGTTTTTGCCACGTTTACCTGCAGGTATTTCGATTAGTTCCAGTGCCATATCTTTGGGAAAGCGGCGCTGATATTCTGCAAAACCTGTTTCTACCCATGCTGGCATTTTTGTACCAACAGCAATCATTTGTATTTTCACGACGTTACTTCCAAGCGTTGTCTAAAATAGGGAGCTATTAGCCCCAAAGCTTTTCTAGATCGTAATAGCTACGTGCTTGATCTTGCATAACGTGAACAATCACATCACCTAAATCAACTAATGCCCATTCGCCATCGCTTTGGCCTTCGTAGCCTAATGGCTCTTCACCAGCGTGACGAGCTTCTTTTGCTAAGTTATCAGCAATTGACAATACATGACGTCTTGATGTGCCTGAACATACAATCATGTAATCGGTTACGTCTGAAGTGCCAGTTACGTCAAGTTGAATCACATCACGTGCTTTCATATCGTCAATTTTGTCTAGTGCAAAAGCGAGTAGTTGTTTCGAATCCAAGGTTTTGTCTCAATTTAAAATTTAATAGCGGTTATTTTAACACGCCGAGGGGTTTATACCAATCACTCTTGATAAAGCCGGTGCTGCTCAATATAGTGACTCACGGTGTCGGGTAATAGTTCACTCTTTTTAATACTTTTTTTAAGAGCTTGACGGATAGTGCTGGATGCGGCATCCAGTTGCTTACCTTCTAAAAAGTAAAGGTGTCCGCCATTTTTTTCGTTCAGTAGTGAAATATCGTTGCTCATAGCCTGCTGTTTGTAGTTTTTAAGTTCACCTTGTACATCACAGTTTTGACCTGGGCGTTGATACACCACTATATGGCATAGACTCGTTATTGTTTGCCACTGATACCATTTATCAAGGTTGTTGAATGAGTCCATACCAATTAAAAATAGAATCGGGGTATCGGGATTTTCTGCTCTTAGTTCTTGCAAGCTTAATAAAGAATACGACGGGCCGCTACGTTTTAGCTCCCGTAAATCAAGCTTAAACTGCGAATATGGTTTAATTGCGGTTTTAAGCATTGCAATACGATGTTCGGTGCTGATCCCCGGTGCCGCTTTGTGTGCGGGTATTGCACAGGGCATAAAATAGAGTGAGTGTAATTTAAAGGTCGCAACGCATTGCTGCGCCATATTAAGGTGCCCAAAATGAACAGGGTCAAAAGTGCCACCAAAAATTGCAATCATGGTATTTTTCCTTTACTGGCGGTTAGTATGACACGGCAGTGGAATATCGAGTGGTTGGCAAAATTTAATACAAATATGTGCTAATGCTTGATAGGGGGCAATTAATACACCTTGTTTGTAGCTTGCATCAAATAATGCCAGTTCACTGCTAATACTTTCAAGGGTGTGAATATTTAGTCTGTTTATCGCTGTTTGTACCGGCGCTTGTTGATTTTTCCAAATCGCTTTTTGTTTAAACAGGGTCGCTAATGACTCACCTTGCAATAACCCTTGTTGTACACTGATTAAGGTATTTAAATCTTTATTGATGGCCCATAAAATACTCACCACTTCAGTGTTATCACTGGCAAGCTTATTTAATACTTTTATTGCTTGTGTAGTATAGCCGTTTAACAGGGCATCACTTAAATCAAAAATATCGAATTTAGATTGGTTTAGTAGCCCTTGCATTACCAGTTGTTGGGTAATGAGAGCGTCACCATGTATTAGTGACAGCTTTTCAAGCTCTTGGAAACAAGCCAGTAAATTGCCTTCAGTGGCATTAATTAAACTGAGCTTAGCCTCGTTTTGTAAATTAAGTGACAAGCGTTGGCATTGTTCATCAAGCCAACGTTTTAAGTGATTACCACTAAGCGGATAGCAGGGTACAAATAACCCTTGCTTATCGAGTGCTTTAAACCACGCACCGCGTTGCACATCTTGGCTTGCTTTGGCGCCTTTAACAATTAAAATGGTGTCAGGATTTTCAAGTTCAACAACCTTTTTAAAGGTGTTAGCACCGGGTGTACCAGGTTTTTGCTGGTTTAAGTCAAGCTCAATAATTGTACGCGCACTAAATAACGACATACTTTGGTATTGCGCTATGATTTCCTGCCAATCAAAGCCTTGGGCTAAAGTGAATTTAATTACTTCATCAAAGCCTTGCGCTTTTGCGCTGTCGCGTATGAGCTGTACACATTGCGCTTCTTGAAAAGGCTCTTCACCAAAAACCAAATAAAAAGGTTTTAACCCCTTTTTTAATTCGCTAGGCAGCTGATTTGCATAACAACGCATTATAGTTGCGACAACTCTCTAACAATTCGACGACTCGCTTGCTGGCGAATTTCGCTGATCAGTAGTTCAAGCTCTTTTGCTTTAGCTAGTGCGTTGTCAGGATCATCTTGGTAATTACGGTAAAGCTCAAAACGTTTTTCAATGGCTTCTTGTTTTGGGCGTTTTACAACATAACTCACACTGTATGCCAGTTCATATTCAGCTACTTGTCCGTTTTGAAACAACGACAAGGTTTGGCGCTCTAGCTGCTCTTTAAATAAATAAAGTTGCGCAGACTGTTTACTAGCAGGGACTAAAGTGACATCGCTCATAGTCAGTTCTGTTTGCAAATAGCTAAACAAAGCTGATTTTTGATCATCACCCACCAAGGTTAGCTGTTTTAAATCATCGGGTAGGCTTGATGCTTTTTTAAGGTGAAAGCCACAGCTCGATAACAAAAAACAGACTAGCGCTAAGGCTAGTCCGTTTTTAATGGCATTTAAAGTAGCCATATTAGTTAGCTACCACGTTAAGCAATTTACCTGGTACATAAATTACTTTGCGGATTGTTGCACCATCAGTAAATTTAGTGACGTTAGATTCTGCAAACGCGAGTGCTTCTACTTGCTCTTGCGTTGCATCAGCTGCAACCGTTAGTTTTGCACGTAATTTACCGTTTACTTGTACGATGATTAATTTTTCATCTTCAACTAGGGCAGATTCGTCAACTTTTGGCCATGCTGCATCTAAAATATCACCTTCTTTACCTAGCTCTTGCCATAACTGATGCGATAAATGCGGTGTTATTGGTGCTAGCATAATAAGTAATGCTTCTAATGCCTCGTTAGCAATGGCAACATCTTGAGTGTCGTTTAATGGCGCTTTTAATAACTTATTAGACAGCTCCATGATTGCGGCAATCGCAGTGTTGAATGTTTGACGACGTTCAACATCATCGCTCACTTTTGCAATGGCTTTATGTAGCTCACGGCGAAGTACTTTTTGTGGGTTAGTAAGCGACGATTTATCAAGTGCTTGGAAGCCAACCGTTTTAACATCTACCGCGTATTTCCATACACGTTTTAAGAAACGGTGTGCGCCTTCAACCCCTGAATCTGACCATTCAAGCGTTTGCTCCGGTGGTGCAGTAAACATCATAAATAAACGCACGGTATCTGCACCGTATTGAGCAATTACTTCTTGTGGGTCTATGCCGTTATTTTTCGACTTAGACATTTTGCTCATGCCAGATGAGAATACTGGTTCACCATCATCGACGTGCCATGCCTTGGTTACACGGCCTTTGTCGTCGGTTTCGGTATTTACATCACTTGGCGAAATCCATACATCGCCGCCTTTTTCATCTTTACGATAAAATGTTTCGGCAAGTACCATACCTTGACAAAGTAAGCGGTCGAATGGCTCGTCTGAATTCACTAAACCAAAGTCACGTAGTAATTTATGGAAAAAGCGCGAGTACAATAAGTGTAAAATTGCGTGCTCAATACCACCAATGTATTGGTTTACTGGTAACCAATAGTTAGCGGCTGCTGGGTCTAACATACCCTCGTCATGGCGCGGGCTACAGTAGCGAGCGTAATACCATGATGACTCCATAAAGGTGTCAAAAGTATCAGTTTCATGAGTGGCAGGTACACCATTTACAGTTGTTTTAGCCCATTCTGGATCGGCTTTAATTGGTGAGGTAACGCCATTCATTACCACATCTTCTGGTAAACGCACCGGTAGCATATCTTCAGTGGCAGCAAGTTCGTTGCCGTTTTCATCACTCAGCATTGGAATTGGCGAACCCCAATAACGCTGACGGCTAACACCCCAATCGCGAAGACGGAAGTTTACTTTACGCTCACCCACACCTAATGCTTCTAGTTTGTCGGCAACAGTGTTAAAGGCGTTTTCAAAATCAAGGCCATCAAATTCACCTGAGTTTACTAATACCCCTTTTTCGGTGAATGCTTCTTGGGCTAGGTTTACTTCAAGCTCAGAGCCTTCAACTGGCGCAATAACTTGTTTAATATCTAGGCCGTAAGCTGTTGCAAATTCAAAGTCACGTTGGTCGTGCGCAGGTACTGCCATTACTGCACCTGAGCCGTAATGCATTAATACAAAGTTAGCAACCCAAATTGGTAGTTGCTCGCCTGTTAATGGGTGAGTGGCGTAAAAGCCTGTTGCAATACCTTTTTTCTCCATGGTTGCCATGTCTGCTTCAGCAACTTTGGTGTTTTTGCATTCTTCAACAAACATTGCAATCGCGTCGCTATTTTTAGCCGCTTCTTGTGCAATAGGGTGGCCACCGGCAACAGCTAGGTATGTCACGCCCATAAATGTATCTGGGCGTGTTGTGTATACGCTAAATTTTTCGTTGTTATCGGTACGCGTAAATTCTATGTCTAAGCCTTCAGAACGACCAATCCAGTTGCGCTGCATGGTTTTAACTTGTTCAGGCCAGTCTTCTAATTTGTCTAAATCGTCTAATAGCTCTTGTGCGTAGTCGGTAATTTTAATAAACCACTGTGGAATTTCTTTTTGTTCCACTACCGCACCTGAGCGCCAACCGCGGCCGTCAATTACTTGCTCGTTAGCTAGTACAGTTTGATCGACCGGATCCCAGTTAACCGTTGACATTTTTTTGTACACTAGGCCTTTTTCGTAAAGCTTAGTGAAAAACCATTGTTCCCATTTGTAATATTCTGGGTGGCAAGTCGCAATCTCGCGATCCCAATCGTAACCAAAACCTAATTGCTTAAGTTGGTTACGCATGTAGTCAATATTTTCGTAAGTCCACTTTGCAGGAGCTGTTTTATTTTTAATAGCCGCGTTTTCTGCAGGTAAACCAAACGCATCCCAACCCATAGGCTGCATTACGTTTTTGCCTTGCAAGCGCTGGAAGCGAGAAACCACGTCACCAATGGTATAGTTACGCACATGACCCATATGCAGTCGACCACTTGGGTAGGGAAACATTGAGAGGCAATAGTATTTTTCTTTGCTCTCATCTTCTGTGGCTTTAAATACTTGGTTTTCTTCCCAGTAGCGTTGGACTTTTGACTCTATGTCTTGTGGGTTATATTGCTCTTGCATTTACGTTTCCAAACTTCTTGCATACTAATAAAAAATTGTCGATAGGATACCCCAAATAAAGCGCTATTCACAGCGTCAAAGCGGCGCTTTTTGTAAATTTGCGAGTAAATTAGTTTTCAGTACAGGTTAACCTATACTTATCTATGGTATAGAGTAAATCAGTAGACGTTTTGAAGGAGTATAAAATGGCAGATTACAGAACATGGCTTAGTGGATTAACCGATTGGTTAAAAGATGTGAAAGAGCATGAAGTTAAAGCCGCAGTAAAGCGATTTATTGAATCTGAGCAGGCACTTAAAGATTTAGGTGAAGAAAAATACCAGCTTTATCGTAATTACTTAATGCGTGACATTTCTCACCTACAAGAAAATAATAGCTACTATAATTCGCTTGCATGGCAGGAGCTTAAAGAGTCATTGTGGTTTGAGCTTTCTCACATTGAAGACAAAACACAGCTTGAATGGCAGTCATTAAGTGAAGATTTTAAGCATAATGGTGTTTATCACGCAGGTGAATGGATAGCCATGGGCACATTAGTATGTAAGAATTGCAACCATAGTTATGATGTTTACCATGCAACGCAAATTATTCCTTGCACGCAGTGTGATGGCATCTATTTTAGCCGCCAGGCTTTACAACCCTAAATATAAGTATTGAGTGGCTGTAGGCCACTCAATATGCCCAAATCTAGCAATTAAGCTGGTAAAAAAAGAAGTTAGAATGACGAAAAAACTGCTGCCACTACCCGTATCAAATCTTGCACCGAGTATTTCTTCGAGCCATGTAAACACTTGCATGAGCAATCCATACCCTGAGCAACTTACCTTTATAGGCCAACAACGTGCGCAAAGTGCATTGGACTTCTCTTTAGGAATGGACCTACCCGGTTATAATGTTTACGTAATGGGAGAGGCGGCACACGGGCGTTTTACCTTAGTAAAAGACAAATTAAAACAACACGCTAAAGACCGCACAACACCGCATGAATGGCTGTATGTTAATAACTACGACGATCACCGTGAGCCTATTGCGTTATTTATGCATGCAGGGCAAAGCAAACAATTAGCCGATGACATTGACTCATTTATTGATGAAGTACTCGACACCTTTCCTGCTGCATTTGATAACCCAGCTTATCAGCGCAAGAAAAAATCGATAGACCGTGAGTTTAACGATGCTTACGACGGCGCCATTACCGCAGTAGAAATAGCCGCGCTTGAGCAAAGTGTGGCACTAATTGAAGAAAAAGGCGTAGTCGGCTTTGCACCGCTGATTGATGGCAAGCAACTTACCGATAATGAATTTTCTGATTTGGAAGATGATTTACGTGAGATGTTTTTTGAGCGTATAGAAAAATTAGAAGATGCTCTCATTGAAGCGCTTATTGAGTTGCCGCGCTGGAAACGTGAATCCAAAGAAAAGCTTCGCAACCTTAAAAAGTCTACCGCTGAGCAAGCCACTAAACCATTATTAAAAGATTTAGAACATAAATATGCCAGCCATATTGGTGTACTGCGTTATTTAAAAGATATACGTGTAGAAATTATTGATGCCGTGCTTGAATGGCTTGATGATGAAGGTGAAAGCGAAGAAAACAAAGAAGACTTTGACCGTAAAGGCATGCTTACCGACTTTTTTGCGCCAAATATTTTGGTTGAATATAAAGAAGGCGATGCGGCACCGGTTGTTTACGAGCCAAACCCAACCTTTGGTAATATTTTTGGCAAAATTGAATATGCCACATCGCAAGGGTCGTTAATTACCAGCTATAGATCAATTCAACCTGGTGCATTGCACCGCGCGAATGGCGGCTATTTAATTATGGATGCTGAAAAAGTAATGGCTCAACCCCAAGTGTGGGATGGACTAAAGCTGTCGCTAAAAACCCATCAAATTAAAAATGACTTACCTTATCAAGACAGTGTAGTTGGAAGTAGCTTTACGCTTCGACCGCAGTTAATACCGCTTGATGTAAAAATTATTTTACTTGGCTCACGTGAGCTTTATTACACCATCGGTGAATATGACGAGGAATTTGCTGAGTTATTTAGAGTACTTGCCGATTTTGATTATTACTTACCAAGTAGCGATAAGCTGCAGTATCAGTTTATTACTAAAGTCAGTGATTACTGCGAGCAAACATTAAAGTGCACGTTAAACGAAGCCGCAATGGTGCGATTACTTAAATTTAGTTATCGCCAAGCAGAGCACCATAATAAGTTATCAGCACGTTTTGCTGATGTGTTAGAGCTTGTGGCTGAGGCCAGTTTTTACGCTAAGCAAGACAAGCTAACGGTGATTGATGCACGCCATATTGACGAAGCCATACAAGGCAAGCAGTACCGTACGGGGCAAATTAGCGAAAACATGCTCAGCGATATAAAGGAAGGGCATACTTTAATAGCTACTGAAGGCCAAGCCGTAGGTAAAGTAAATGGTTTGACTGTACTACACATTGGTGACACCTCATTTGGCACACCTGCACGTATTACTGCTACCGTTTATGCGGGCGCCGATGGCGTAATTGATGTGGAACGCGAAGCTGAGTTGGGTAAAGCAATTCACTCAAAAGGGGTAATGCTGCTTACCGGGTATTTAGGTAACAAATACGCGCAACACTTTAGCTTAACACTCAGTGCGAATATCGCTATTGAACAAAGTTATGGCTACATAGATGGTGATAGCGCCTCTCTTGCTGAACTTTGTGCGCTCATTTCGGCCATTACGAGCTTACCTATCAGTCAGTCTATTGCACTAACTGGTTCAATTAACCAACATGGTGATGTGCAGGCCATTGGTGGTGTAAACGAGAAAATAGAAGGCTTCTTTAAGCTATGTAAAATGCGCGGCTTAACGGGTGAGCAAGGGGTTATTATTCCTAAATCGAACCAAGTTAATTTGGTGCTTGATGACGAAATACTCAATGCCGTTGAGTTAGGTAAGTTTAATATTTATGCTGTGGAAACCGTTGACCAAGCACTAAACTTATTAATGGACATCGAAGCGGGTGATATGGTTGATGAACACTACCCAGAAGATTCGGTTAATGGCATCGCATTAGCGCGATTAAAAGACATTGCCGATATTGTTAATGGTGATAACAGCGACGAAAAAGACCACGACTCAGAAGATGAAAAAGGGGAGTTATGATCAATATAATTTTACTGATTGTTATCGCTATTTTTTGCGTTTTAATTTTTAAAAACAGTAAAAAAGCCAAGCAGCAAGCAATCGCAAACGCACAGATTGAAAGTGATTATTTAATTGCCAATGTAAAAACTGAAGGCGTACATGAAACCGCATCTGGCTTGCAATATAAAATAATCCATAAAGGACAGAGCGAAAATACACCTAGCCCAACGAGTATGGTTAAAGTGCATTATCATGGCACTTTAATCGACGGCACTGTATTTGACAGCTCAGTGGAGCGCAAAACTCCGATTAGCTTTGGTTTGCACCAAGTTATAAAAGGTTGGACAGAAGGCCTACAACTGATGAGCCCGGGCGATAAATTTCAGTTTTATATACCGCATCAGCTCGCCTATGGTGAAAAGCGAGTAGGGAGTATTCCTCCTGCATCATTGCTTATTTTTGAAGTGGAATTACTGGCTATTGAGTCGTAATTTTAAAGAAAAAAACACTTTAAGCCTTACTTTAATCAAGTAGGGCTTTTTATTTGCTCTCATTAGCCAATCCTACTCAAGAATTTAAAATATCAGTCGATACCTAAAATAGTGACAAATTTATTTTAGGGATAAAATAATGAAGATTTCAACTGCCTCAATTCAATATCAAGCATCTAATTATAACAATCAGGCTTTAGTAGAAACAGAGCGGCAACCTACAGATGACGAATCACAAGAAGAACCTGACTATGTTTTATCAGAGTTTTTAGATGCAAAGGTTCAAAAATACAGCGAAGATAACGCAACATTTGCTGAGCAATATCAAAATTTAGAAAAGGCTTATAAATATTTCACCCAGCAAGTAGTTGCATTGCAAGAGCAAGTAAATAAGCTTAAGCAGAGCACTGTACAACGTAGTTTAACCATTGATAATAGCCAATATGGGCCAGCTGAAGAGGTCTATCAGTTGACTATGGATGCTGAGCATATGGGAGCTAAAAAGTATAAAACCGAGCAACAACAAGAAGAGATAAATAGATTGGAGCTGCAACTTAGTGAGGTAAAGTCTCAGCAGGCAGCAATAAAACAACAAATTATTGAGCTAGTAATCAACGAAATGAAAAGGCGAGGCGACGACTTCACTGTTTAACCTTGTAATGTACGCAGAGAAGTTAGTTTTTAAACTCAATTTTTTCTACCTCAAACCTAAATTCCCCCGCCTGCTTACCAGCAATCATAAAGCCAAGCTGCTTTATCTCTTTGAAGCTAATTGTAGGCTGTTGTTCAAGTAAACGGCCGCGAAAAGTAAGCTGAAAATCTTCAGGTAAAAACTCAATATTAAGCCACTCACTTTTCGTGGTACTGAACGAATGTGTATAAGCCGCCCCATCCATGTACTCATTAGTTCTTAAACGTAATTGGTAGGTTTGACCATCGCCCTTAACACGCAGCACTATTTTAGTAATGTTTTGGTTTTTTACATCTAATAGCGTACGGATAGAAGCAAACCCTCCATTGTTTGCAAGCGATACGTTGCCTGTAAACACTAAATTGCCGTCATTTTGTAAAACCTGACTATTAGAAATGCCACCCATCACCGAATCATTAACCACATACCAGCGAGCATTGGCATTTACCTCGGTAGTGGCAAACAGTAAGTTAAAAACAAAAAGTGATGAGAGTTGTTTGGCGGCCATGAGTAATTCCTTAAAACCATTATTAACAATAATACGTTTTGATGTAATAATTGTTCACATAATTATTTTAATACTGGGATAAGGCAATCCTTGATTAAAATACTGACCAAGTTAAAGACGTCATAAAATATAAGGATATTAATTTATATGACAAAAAAGCCTGTGATTCTCGTTATCCTAGCATTTATTGTTATGATGCTCGCGCCTGTTGGTCTTTATGAGTGGTACACTTCAATCGACCCCTCCTTTATCCCTAACCGTTTTTATGACTTTTTAAGTTTTTGGATTTTAGGCTTTATTACTATTTCTTTAGTGTGTGCCTTTCTATTTCATTTAATAAAAACGCCAAATGCAAAAGAAGAGTTTAATACTCACTTTGATCAAGAAGGGGTTATCCTTAAATATTTAAGTATCATTATGATACCTATTTTGCTGTATGCATATCTTTGGGCTGTCATTTGTGCGCCGATTCAACTATGGGCGCATTATCATTTAGGCGATTATTGGTCTGAAGAATATATCTTAGTTGAGTCTGAAGCTTGTTATAGCGATTATGAGCCGAATTGCGTTCGTTTACTCTTTGCAGATACATCTACAAACAAACAGCATACCATCAGGTGGTATTTAGATAAGCACAAGCTTTTAAAACTTAAAAATACAAAAGTGAACTTAGTCGGCGAAAAAAGTTACTTTGGCTATCTTGTTACTAAAATACAATGGTAAAAACGAAAGGGAATTAAATGAAAAGTAATAATTTTAATGAGAGCATAAAAGGCTTTTTTTGGGGAATTGGGTTTGTAATAGCAATGCTTGGCGGTATTAGTGCATTCGCCCTGACAATTGCCGCTGATGTTGACAGTGGATTTAAAACAATGGTTTCTAATAAAGCATTAGAAACAAGTGATGAATTTAACAATGACTATAATCTAACTCTTTCTGAAATATACAAAGAAAATGGTCAAGTAAGAATCGCAGCTGAATTAAAAAATATTACTAACGAGAGCATTTATACGGGAACCGTTATTGCTTCTACATTTGACGAAAGTGGTAAGTTTATTGGTAATTGTGTAGGCAAAAGCACAGACAGCTTTTTAGAACCTAGCGAAGTTAGCTATGTTGACATTAAATGCAATTTATTTAGATCACAAGCAAGTAAAGTTCACTCGACAAAGCTTAAAATTAAGTGGTTTTAGGGTAAGTTTAAATAAAAAGAGCCATACGAAGTATGACTCTTTTTTATTTGAAATAGATGTAATAGAGTTATTTTATTGAGGCAATAAACTCTTCATCTGCATATAGGTTTGTTAGTAATTTTTGAACTAACTCTACGTAGCTTTTTTGACCATTAGGGATAGCGATCGCTCCCATAAATGAAGAGTCAAAAGTGTGTTCGGCCATGATTTCTTTTTCGAATAAGATAATATTCTCTTCTGAAACGATAAAGTTTACTTTTATAAATGAACTTCCCTCGGAGAAACCCGTAACATCAATATCTTGGTCAATTACTTTGCCAGTTACTTGCTTTTTAGCAACACCAGACCAAAGCTTGGCTAACTTAAGCTCTTGCAACAAAGCATTTTCAATATATTTACCATAACTGTTGCCTACAGATGAAATAAGAGGTGAGCCTCTAAGTGAAATTTTATTTAGTTTCTTTTCAGATTTAATTGTGCCAACAGATAGAGGGGAAGCCGTTTCTTGCTTTAATTTTGAAACGTTACCAATGTCTGCACTATAAGGAGGCACTTGAATTGTACATGCACTTAAGAATAAAACCCCGATTAATCCTATTGAACTTCTATACTTCATTTTAATTCTTTCCTTACTCATAGTTTTGACTGCTCTAACTCTACAACTAGTTTGTTAAATGCTTCTTCTGTTGCACGCTTTGCTGATAAAGAAAAGTCGTTTTTAAACTCATCAAATTCAGCTTTGCCAAAACCTTTAACTTCAGTATTCCATGCTATATCGCCATTGTTATTTAAAGTTTTACAGTTTAACGTGAAAGTAAACTCTGTAGGTGGCCATGTAAATAAACTATCTGAACTAGATTCAGTTGTTATTGTAGGTATAAATACATATTCAATTTTATTGTCTTGTAAAAATGTATTATCAGTTAATGATTCAAGCTTATAAACGTTTTCAAATTTATTAGAAAGTACAGTATATAATGCAGCTTCTGTGTCTTTATAAGGTTTGTAACTAACATTATCGCCACCACCGCCAGGTGTTTTTACTTGTTTTTTAATATCATCTTCAGAAATATAATAACCTACAACAGATATTGATTTATTTTCTGAAAGCTGAAGTTTTTCAGTGTCTGGATTTAAACTTATCTGGTGGGCACAGCCACTTAAAACAAGTACCGAAAACAAGAAAAACATGTTAGTTAATAACTTCAAAATATACTCCATATATTTAATTTTTAAAGAAAAAGTAGTTTCATCGATAATATATGTTTTGTAGTTGCATTGTAAATAATGTTAACCTTATATTTGTAAATGGTTGTAACTTTTGTATCTAATAATTTTTGGCTTTGAGGTGTTTTTATTTTAAATAGAGATGAGTTCGCTTGAGCAAAAATTAAAAAGCGCGTAATTTAACCGCGTTACCTATTTTAATAATAAGTATAATAATGAAAGTACAAGAATTAGAACAATTAGCGTTATCTAAAGCCGAAACTCGAGAAGTGATCACGCCGTATGCCTTTAAGGTTGATAATGCTTTACTTGGCTTGCCTTTGGCTTCGCCGACTCGGCGCGCATTAGCAATGATTATAGATGTTGCATTAATATTCTTAGCTGCAAAGCTCAGTGCGACTATTATTGCATTCGTTGCTGCGATGGCTTTTTACAAAGGAACGGCGCAGCAATACCTTCCTAAAATGTCGAGTGTGTGGCGAAGAATATTAAAAATAGTAGCAGCAAGTATTTTATTTGTAAGCGCTCTTGCTGTGCTTTCAATTGGCATAGATTACTTAGAAGGCGATGACTCTGCTCAAGGCTTAACTGTTCAAGGCTTAAAAATACAGGATGACATTCAGCTTACCTCCACAGAAAAAAAGCAGGTAAATGCCTACTTAGTGCAAACAGACGACGAAAGCTGTGAGCAATCTTGTCAACAAAATGCACTTGATAATTTGATAGGGCAAGTACCCAAATTAGCCGAAATGGACGACCTACAAAACCCACAACTTGCAAAAGCATTTTTACAATTATTAGTGCTTGGTGAAAATAACGGATTAAAGCTTGCGCAGTTAACAGAAGATAAACCCGCACAAACAACCTCACACAGTATTTTGCAGTGGGGCAAAGGTATTATTCAAGATTTAGGTTTGGGTTTTGGCTGGGCGGCTGTGTACTTCACACTGTTTTCTTTATTATGGCGCGGTCAAACCCCTGGTAAAAAGCTCTGTAACACCAGAGTGGTTGCATTAAGTGGTGAATCACTGGGTTTACTTGATTGTTTTGGCCGATACGGCGGTTATGGTGCAGGTTTTGCCACTGGCTTATTAGGCTTTTTACAAGTGTACTGGGACCCAAACAGACAAGCCATTCAAGATAAAATATCAGCTACGGTGGTTATTCAAGGCACTGTGAACCAAGTTGTAAATGTGCAAACGGTAGAAGAGACTGTTAAAAGTTAATTTCAGCAGTGCCGTATTATATTGATTCAATCAGCAACTTTTTTAATATATTTTTTTTGTTTGTATCTTTTTTTACAGTTGCATCCATTATTTGGGCGATTAGTTCAAAATCTTTAAGGGATTCTGGTGAATCAAAGTAACCGAGGGCTTCAATACCTTTGTCTAACTTACATATAGTGCGTGTATTTTCACCTTTCTTTGTACGTGGAAAATAAAATCTTTCTCCGAATTTTCTAATGTGTTCAGAGTAAATGTCAAAATGAGGATGTACAATTAAAAACTGTGATGTAGTCGGATATCTAGTTCTTTTCTTATTAGAAGGTAAAGGTTTTATTACATCGATACTTTGCTTTGCACTATTACAGTCAGCGCATGCGACACAAAGGTTTTTAGCAGTAAAAATAAAATTTTTATATCGAGACTTTGGAGCTATATGCTCAACTTGGCAATTAGCAGCACTTGTTAAACTAACAGGGTTTTTACAATAGCAGCATAAAAATTTTTGGGCATTGCGATAGTGGCTTCTTATGCTTGATCTTAAGCTCTCTAAACTATCATTAGACCAATCAACATGATTAAATTCTGGAGACTCCATAACTTCTTTAATTAGGGCTTTTTGCTCTTTAGTAAATTCTATTGCTTTTAACTCATTGTCCATAAACTTTAAATACCTCATTCAAAGAGTCAATGAGTTCCAATATAGGGTCATCGCGACTCATTTTTAGTTTCATACGATTAAGCATTTGCAGATGTTTAATATCTAGTTCGTCAAAGAACTTGTATGTTTTGACTTTTGAGTAAATATGCATAGAAATTTTAAGCAGATATTCATTACTGTGACCTGGTGATTCAAAAATATTTACAAGCTGATAGTCTGAGGAGCGTAAATAATGCTCCGATGCATCGGATAAACTATTTTTTTGAATATTTAAAATTTCACAGTTTGTTGTCGATATATTTGAAACTATCAGTGGCGAGTGAGTCGCAATAATAAAATGACAACCAGAGTAAGTATTCAGAGATTGATTTAAAATATCTACAAACCGCTCTTGCCAAGTAGGATGCAAACTTATTTCTGGTTCATCAATTAATACTAATGAGTTATCTTCAATTGAAGCCACGACTCCTAGAAAGAGTAAAAAAAGACATTGCTCACCAGAACTTCGAGCTGATAGAGATTTGACTTTGGCATCTGGCGATAAGTAATTTGTTTTTGAAGATTGATCTTTGACTGTTTCAATATCTGCTACAACGACTAAACCTGAACGTATTAAATCAGACAACTCCCTTTTATCAAATTCAATACTATAACCTAAACTTGTCGGTATTAATTTTAAAGATTGATTACTAAGGCTTAATAAAATTTCAGGTGAGGTATAAACAGTTTCGAGTTTTGAAAGCAAATTTAAAAGCTCAATTTTCTCAAAGTGGTAGGCTGCAGCTTGAAGTTTCAGTTGTGCCTCTAAAGAAATATTTTTAATATCTCCAGAAGATATAGTGATAAGTTCATCTTCTGTGATTGTTGGGGTTAATTTAATCTTTAGTACGCTACTAAAGCCAAATTCATCTAGAAATGCTTTTAGCGCATTGGCTTTGCGTAGTTCAAATGTTTGCTGTATGAGTAGTTGTTTTATTGCATTTGATGCTATACGCACTGAAGGGCTTAAATCTTGTATGTATGGCTTAGAGCCGATATATGAATATACTTCAGATAACCATTCATATTCATCGGCCTTAAATTCACTTTGGAAGCGCTCAAATTGGCTCGTTGAGGCGCATATTACTTTTTGTGGGAATTCAGCCCCAAATATAAGCCTAAGAGTTTCGTAATCACTTTTATCATTTAATCGGCGAAGTTTATCTTTACCAGTCTGTGTTTGAGGTTTGTATAGCTCTGCATATTTTGAATAATACTTTCTGTAGATATCCAGCAAAAGCTCTGTTTTACCACTGCCATTATCACCCACAACAACGGTAAAGGCGTGCTTTTCATTATCGATACCATTAAAAAGCTTAATACTACCTATATTTCGTGCTCGAAATCCCATTTCCACACCTTTTTACATTTGAAGACTATTTAGCCTTTGCTTGAATTTACTGTAAACCTAACCCCAAATCCAATCATACCCAATAACAATATAACTCCCCATACAAACCCATTGCCGTATTGGCTATACACGCTATCCCCTTGCATGAGCTTTATATTGGTTTTGAGTGTGGTAGCTTCAAACTGTGGCATAGTTTGGCGTGTTTGGCTTATGGGGTCGTATACGCCACTTATACCGTTGTTGGTAACACGTATTAGTGGACGTTGTAGTTCAAGGGCGCGCATGCGGGCAATTTGCATATGCTGGTGAGGGCCGATTGAATCACCAAACCAAGCATCATTACTCACCGTGAATAATATGTCTGAGTCGCTTTTATAATTACCCCGCACTAGATCGGCAAATACTATTTCGTAGCAAATAGCGGGCAGTAAATTAAAGCCATTCGCACGTAAGTTATTTTGCACTTTATCACCGCGCGAGAACGATGACATAGGCAAATCAAATAACGGAGCTATGGGGCGGAGTATGTCTTCAAAGGGAACAAACTCTCCAATCGGCAGTAATTGATGCTTTTGATAGCGGTTACTATCTAAGTAACGATAGTGGCCGTGTTCATCACTTTGCTCTTTGTTACCGACCACAATCAGGGTATTGAAAATGGTTTTAGTGTCGCGTTGGTAATCGACAATACCGGTCACTAATGCAGTTTTATTGAATGAGGCGGCACTGTCTAAGCCTACTAAGTATGAATCAGCAAGGGCTTCAATTTCAGGCACTGCAGCTTCGGGCCACACAATTAAATCGGCATCCCAGTGACGGCGCGTCATATCCTGATACTTACTCATGGTGGTCCAAAATTCACTGGGGTCAAACCGCAAGTGTTGTTTTATATTACCTTGTACAAGCAGCACAGAGAGGTCTTTATCGGAGTAATGGGTTACCTTTGTAAAGTGTGCGCCTGCGAAGACAAGCAAAACCACAGCAGCGGTAACAACAGGCATTTTAAATTGTTTTTGCGTTAAGCTGTACAATGCAAAGCCTATGGCAATACATAATAGTGTGAGCCCAAATTCACCAATTAAAGGAGCAAGGGCATTCAGAGGGCTATCGGTTTGTGTATAACCAAAGCTTAACCAAGGAAAACCAGTTAACAGGTTGGCACGCAAATATTCACTAATAGCAAAACAAGGGAGTAATAGCGCTGCAAAACTTATAGAGCCGTTTGAAAAGCGAGTGGTTGCCCACAGCGCCAGCGCAGGAAATAACGCAAGGTAGCTACAAAGCAGTGCCATTAATGCAATTGAGGCGACAAGTGGCATACCGCCAAAGGTGGCGATAGAAACATGTACCCAACTTATACCGGCACCAAACCAGCCTAGACCAAATATAAAGCCATATTTAGCGGCTGTTTTAGCATGTACTTTTCCATTGAGGTTTGCAGGAATACAAAAAAATAGCGAGCCTATGCTAAAAAATACAATCGGCCAAATACCAAAAGGCGCGTAGCTGAAAGTTAAAACAAGGCCCGCAACCAGTGCGAGCCATGCTTTTTTATCTTTTGCTAGTAGGGTGAGACTAGTTAGCAGTTTCTTCACTGTCGTTATCATCAGCCTTAGGAATGGTGACTTGCAGTTGCAATATACGACGATTATCAGAATTGGTTACTTTAAACTGAAATCCTTCTATATCGATGGTTTCGCCACGGCTCGGCATATGGCCAAAGGCGTGTAACACGGTACCACCAATAGTGTCGGCATCTTGCGAGCTATAGCCTGATTTAAAATGCTCGTTAAAGTCATCTACAGGGGTCAGTGCTTGCACAACGTAAACATGTTTAGCCAGTTGTCGAATATCTTGTTGTTCTTCTTCTTCATCGTGCTCATCTTCGATTTCGCCTACAATGATCTCAAGAATATCTTCAATGGTTACTAAACCCGATACACCGCCGTATTCGTCTATCACAATTGCCATATGGTAGCGTTGCTGACGAAATTCATTAAGCAGGGTATCCACCCGTTTACTTTCAGGCACTACCATGGCAGGGCGCAAATAGTCACGTAGCGATGGTAAATGCTCATCTTTATTTAAAATGAGAGGTAATAAGTCTTTTGCGAGTAAAATCCCTTCTACATGGTCTTTATCTTCACACACTACCGGAAAACGAGAGTGGGTAGAGTCAACCATCATAGGTATGTGCTCTTCAAGCGGGCTATCAATTTCCAAAGTGACCATTTGTGAGCGCGGGATCATAATATCTCGCACTTTGAGCTCAGACACGCCAAGCACACCTTCAATCATTTCTTTGGTTTCAGGATCGATTACATCCCGCTCTTGGGCATCGGCAATTACCTCAACCAGCTCTTCTCTATTCTGGGGTTCCCCTTGCAACATCTGGGTTATACGACCCAGCCAAGTTTTGCCAGAAGAACCCTGGCTAGATTGCGAGTTATCGTCGCTCATTACGTCTAATTGCTCCGTTTATTTAAATATCGTCCCGATATGGGTCTGCTATGTTTAGTTCAGCAAGTAATTGCTTTTCTATGCTTTCCATCTCTAACGCGTCTTCACTCTTTATATGGTCAAATCCAAGTAAATGCAAGCATCCATGAATAACCATATGAGCAAAGTGGTCATGAAATGACTTTTCTTGCTCTTGTGCCTCAGCCAAAACAATGGCAGGACAAATAATTAAGTCGCCCACAAGTGGGATATCAATACCCGGTGGCGCTTCAAATTCAAATGATAATACGTTGGTAGGCTTATTTTTACCACGGTAGTCATTATTGAGCTGTTGCGACTGTTCCTCATCGCTGATAACAATGGTCAGCTCAGACTCATCACGATATTGGCTAAGCACTTTATCGGCCCACATGGCAAACTGCTCAAGGCTGGGTAAGTTGTCAAACTCACACGCTATTTGTAAATCAAGTTCTGTTTTCACGGTATTACTCTTTAGTCGCAGGTTGCTCATGGGCGGCGAGCGCTTCTTTGGCTTGTTGTTTCTCTAATCGCTTAAGGCGTTCACGCTCATCGTTGCGCTCATACGCTTCTACAATGCGTGCAACTACAGGGTGGCGCACCACATCGTGCGATTTGAAAAAGTTAAAGCTAATTTCATCAACGCCATCCAATACTTCAATAGCATGGCGAAGACCAGAGCGCGCACCTCGAGGTAAATCAACTTGGGTTATATCGCCGGTGATCACTGCTTTAGAATTAAAACCAATACGGGTTAAGAACATTTTCATTTGCTCTGTGGTGGTATTTTGGCTTTCATCTAAAATAATAAACGCATCATTGAGTGTGCGCCCACGCATGTAAGCCAATGGCGCAATTTCAATGATGTTTTTTTCAATCAGTTTTTCAACACGCTCAAAGCCAAGCATTTCAAATAAGGCATCGTAAAGTGGACGTAAGTAAGGGTCTATTTTTTGGCTTAAGTCACCCGGTAAAAAGCCGAGTTTTTCACCCGCTTCAACCGCAGGGCGAGTGAGCAATATACGGCGTATTTCTTGGCGCTCTAGTGCATCAACTGCCGCTGCAACAGCAAGATAGGTTTTACCTGTACCTGCAGGGCCAATACCAAAGGTAATGTCGTGGTGCAAAATGTTAGCAACATACAAGCCTTGGTTATCGTTTCGCGGTTTAATAACGCCACGACGGGTTTTAATCATCATTTCTTTGCCATAGGCGCTACTAGAGGTGTCTTGCTCAAGCGCTTTAGACTCAGTGATGGCTAAATGTACGTTGTCAGGCTCAATTTCGCCAATTTCCCCACGTACAGGTTGAGTATCAATATAAAGGTTTTTTAAGATCTCTACCGCGCCGGCGCTACTGTGTAGTTTACCGGTTACTTTAAAAAAGTTATCACGATGAATAATTTCAACACCTAGACGGCGTTCAATTTGTTTGATGTTTTCGTCAAACGGGCCACATAATGAAGAAAGGCGTTTGTTGTCGGCAGGTTCTAAATAAATCTCTAATGTTTTTAACTGATTACTCAAAATTACTTCCTATTACAGTGCGCCAGCGTTAACTGGCGCAATGAATTTTTGCAACTAAGGTACGAAAGTAGCAACGCCAATTTCGTTAGCTGTCTCGGTTTTTTGCTCACTCGCTGCTTTGGTTAAAATAGCAGAAGGCGCAATTTCGCGGCGTAAGTTCATTTCTGATTCTGTACGAATTAAATCGCCACGTAAAGAGTTTGGTAGTGCCTCGGTAATACGTACATCAACAAACTGACCGATCACTGTGTGTGGGCCAACAAAGTTAACTACACGGTTATTTTCAGTTCGGCCACGTAGTTCCATCGGGTTCTTCTTAGAAGGACCTTCAACTAAAATACGTTGCTCAGTATCAAACATTTGGCGGCTAATTTGCTGTGCCATTTGCGTAATACGGTTTTGCAATAAGTACAGGCGCTCTTTTTTCTCTTGCTCGGTTACGTCATCTGGTAAATCTGCCGCTGGCGTACCTGGGCGTGCACTGTAAATAAAGCTAAAGCTCATATCAAAACCAATATCGTTGATAAGGTTCATAGTAGCTTCAAAGTCGGCCTTGCTTTCACCTGGGAAACCTATAATGAAATCTGACGACATGCTTAGGTTAGGGCGAATTTTACGTAGCTTACGAATTGTTGATTTGTACTCAAGAGCAGTATGGCCGCGTTTCATTAAGTTTAAAACACGGTCTGAACCACTTTGGACTGGAAGGTGTAAGTGATCAACCAGCTCAGGCACATCAGCGTACGCATCAATAATGTCTGGTGTAAACTCTACAGGGTGTGAGGTGGTGTAACGAATACGGTCAATCCCGTCAATTGCAGCCACTAAACGAATTAGATCTGAGAAATAGCAAATTTCACCATCGTGTGTATCACCACGGTATGCATTTACGTTTTGACCTAATAGGTTAACTTCACGTACGCCTTGCTCGGCTAACTGTGCAACTTCTAATAATACATCATCAACAGGGCGGCTTACTTCTTCACCACGGGTGTAAGGCACAACACAGAAAGTACAATATTTAGAACAACCTTCCATAATTGATACAAACGCAGAAGGACCTTCCGCTTTAGGCTCAGGTAAGCGGTCAAATTTTTCAATCTCAGGGAATGAAATATCAACTACAGATGAACCTTTATCGCCTTGTACTTGTTTAATCATCTCAGGTAAACGGTGCAAAGTTTGTGGACCAAAAATAACATCTACAAACGGAGCACGTTGGCGAATTGAATCACCTTCTTGTGATGCAACACAGCCGCCTACACCAATAATAAGGTCTGGTTTGTCATCTTTTAATAACTTCCAACGACCTAGTTGGTGAAATACTTTTTCTTGCGCTTTTTCACGAATTGAACAGGTGTTAAGTAAGATAACATCAGCATCAGCAGCTTCTTCAGTTAGCTGATAGCCGTTGGTAGCATCTAGAAGATCAGCCATTTTCTGAGAGTCGTATTCGTTCATCTGACAACCCCAGGTTTTAATATGCAGCTTTTTGCTCATTGAAATATAGCCTCGTGTTCAATTCGATAGTGGCACAAATATGTGCTAGAAACAGGTATAAGTGGCGGAATTATTAAAATTTCGCTCGACTTAAAGGACGCGTATTTTAGCTGGATACACGTTCAAAACCAAGTATAGATTTCATGTTTGTGATCTGAAATCAATATAGTATGGGTTTAATAATAGAATTAAGCGAAGCGCTCACACTGAGCAAACTAATTACGATACAATCTAAGCAGAGTTAAGTCAGAATTAAAATGATGAAAAACATGGCTAAAAATAATGTAATTGTAGTAGGGGGCGGCATGGTTGGTGCCGCTATGGCTATTAAATTAGCGCAACAAGGCAAAGTCGTACGTGTTATTGAAAAACACCCAATAGATGAATCACAGGTACTTAACAGTGATGACGTTGATATACGTGTTTCGGCTATTAATCGCTTTTCTGAGAAATTGCTTGATCAGCTCGGTGCAATGCCATTACTACGAGCAAATAGATTGGCTCCCTATGAACAATTAGAGACCTTTGAACGGGGTAACGATCATTTATTATTTGATTGTCATGCTATTAATACCACCCATTTAGGTCATTTGATTGAGAATAAGCTAATTCAAGCCAGTTTATGGCAGCAATTTGAGCAACATAATATTGAGATGATTAACCCTTCATCGGCTTTAACGGCAATAGAGCAAAACCCTGATAGCATTAGCTTGCACTATAACGAACAAAGCTATACTGCTGATTTAGTCATTGCAGCGGATGGTGGGCAATCACAATTACGCAGCAAAGCCAACATTGGTATAACCGGATGGCAATATCAGCAGCATTGTATGGGCGTGCTAATAAAGCTCGATGCACCACAACAAGTTAAAACATGGCAGCAGTTTACACCTACGGGGCCAGTTGCGTTTTTACCTATGCAAGCACCTTATGCAAATTTAATTTGGTATGACGATGCAAATACCCTCAAAGCATTTAAAGCCCTACAACCTAGCGAATTAAAAGCCCATATTATTGAAAAGTTTCCAAAGCTTGCTGGTGATTTTGAAGTACAAAGCCATGCTATATTTCCTCTGGCAAGGCAGCATGCCAATAATTATTCACAAGGCAGACTCGTTTTAGTGGGGGATGCGGCGCACACCATTAATCCTCTGGCAGGACAGGGTGTTAATTTAGGCTTTCAAGATGTAGCTGCTTTAGCTGAAGTGTTACGTACAGCTGATGATGTAGGGTGCCCGCTAATGCTTAAAGAATACGAGCGTAGTCGTCGTAACGCTAATTTATTAATGATGAGTATGATGGATGCTTGCTACTTTGGTTTCTCAAATCAAATAGCCCCATTAAAATGGGCGCGCAGCACATTTTTAAAGTTAGCTAATAATACAGGGCCGGTAAAAAACTGGGTGCTGAAATACGCAATAAGCGGTGAGCTTAGTTAAAATACTTATAGTTATTAAAAGGCTCAAATTTGGGTCTTTTTTTATGCCTAAGAAAAAGTGGTGTAGGTTATAAAGGTAGAAACAGAATTAAAGATATAAGTTAGATAATTGGAATTTAGGGTAAATCGTGAAGTGTAATCGAAGACGTGTGCAAATTGGCTGGGATACCAGGATTTGAACCTGGGAATGCCAGGATCAAAACCTGGTGCCTTACCGCTTGGCGATATCCCAA
>NZ_PNDI01000025.1:0-5287 GCF_005887465.1 Pseudoalteromonas sp. S1610
CAGCAGCTTGTGCTGCCTTTTTGGCTTTAGCGCGGGCAATAGCGGCTGCAACTGCTGACTTTTTGTCATCTACAGCTTCGTCATCACCATTACTTTGTGCTTTTTGCTCTTTATAAAGGCGAGCTTGCTCTTTACGTGCTGCGCGCTCTTTTGCAACTTCACTGTTATCTGGCTCAAGTTCGCCACCTTGCTTTTTAGCTTTAGCACGCGCAATTGCTGCTGCTACAGCTGATTTATTGTCACCATCGCTGGTTTTATCTTTAACGCGGGCAAGGGCATCGGCTACTTTTTGCTGCTCTTCGGTAGATTTAGCTGCAGGTTTACGTTTATGGCGATTTTTTCGCTCAGCTTGCTCTTGCTCTAAACGCGCTTTACGTGCATCAAAGCGTTCTTTAGCGCGATCAGATTTTATCTTCTCGGCAATTTGCTCTTTAATCTCAACTTTTGCAACGCGGTAGTACTGAACGAGTGGTATTTCACTTGGGCAAACATAGGCACACGCGCCACATTCAATACAATCAAATAAGTTATGTTCTTGGAGTTTGTCGTATTCTTTTGATTTAGCAAACCACTGTAACTGCTGTGGTAACAATGAAGCAGGGCAAGCATCTGCACAGGCACTACAGCGAATACAGGCTTTTTCTGGGCCTGGCTCTGCTAATTCTTTATGATCTGGAGCAAGTATGCAGTTTGTTGTTTTAACAACGCCAATACGAACCGTAGGTAAGGTAAAGCCCATCATAGGACCGCCCATGACCACGCGTTGTTGTGGCACAGGTGAAAACCCTTGGCAATCAAGTAAGTGTTTTATCTCAGTACCTAATAGCGCCCATACATTACCTGGATTATGTATAGTATTGCCGGTAACGGTAACAACACGTTCAATTAACGGTTTACCTTCGTATACAGCTTGCTGAATCGCAAATAAAGTACCTGTGTTATGTACTAAAATGCCGATATCAGCAGGGATACCGCCATTTGGTACTTCACGGTTAGTGAGCAGTTTTATTAGCTGTTTTTCACCGCCAGAGGGATAAACAGTAGGCACGGTTTGTATTAAAATATGCTCGTTATGCTTCGCCGCTTCAGTCATGGCTGTGATAGCCTCGGGCTTATTATCTTCAATACCAATAATACACAGGGTAGGATTGAGCAGCTGTTGCATGAGCTCAATACCTTTGATTATTTCAGCGGCATGTTCGCGCATTAAAGTATCGTCAGCCGTTATGTAAGGTTCACACTCAACCGCGTTCACGATTAAAAACTCAATTGGCTGCTTAATATCTGCTTTAACGTAGGTTGGAAAACCTGCGCCTCCCATGCCAGAGATCCCCGCATTATGAATAACATCAACTAGTTCATCGTGTGATGCAGTGGCTGGGTTTGCTAAAGGCGATAATTCACACCAGGTATCTTTGCCATCGGGTTCAATAATAATGCTTAATTCAGGCAAGGCAGAAGGATGCGCTGATGGCATAGGCGTTATATCAGTAATAGTACCTGAAGTCGGTGCATGCACGGGTACCGACCAGTTAGCAGAAGGCTTAGTTAATGGTTGACCTTTTAATACGTGCTGGTTTTTTTCTACAATTAACTTACCGCTAGCACCAATATGCTGCTTTAAAGGTAGAACGAGTTTTTCAGGCAAAGGAAGGCGCGCAATAGGCGTATTATTAGATAATGACTTTTGCTGCGGAGGATGTACGCCGCCAGGAAAAGCCCAAACGGTGCCTTTTTTTATTTGTTCAAGTAACTTTTCCACTCAAACCTCTAATCTATTTGGGTAACAGGAATAGCGTCTAGTTGCCATTTCCAAGTTTGTTTTGTTGGTGCAACGGGTAGCATGTCAATACAATCGACCGGACAAGGTTCAACGCACAAGTCACAGCCTGTACATTCGTCAATTAGAACGGTGTGCATTTGTCGGGTTGCACCAACAATGGCATCAACAGGGCAGGCTTGAATACATTTGGTACAACCAATACATTCATCTTCGCGAATGTAGGCCACTGTTTTAACTGGCTCGGCTTGTTCGCCGCCGGCTAGAGGTTTAGCCTCAACACCCATCAAATCAGCCAACTTTTTAACTGTCGCATCACCACCGGGTGGGCACTTGTTTATTTCATCGCCATTGGCAATGGCTTCTGCATAAGGGCGACAACCAGGATAACCACATTGACCACATTGTGTTTGTGGCAAAATGGTATCGATTTGCTCTACTACAGGATTACCCTCAACTCGAAAACGTACGGCTGCAAATCCTAAAATTAATCCGAAAATTAACGCCAGTAAACCCAGCGCTATTAAAGCGTACAACAAGGTCATATTAAAACTTCACTAATCCAGTAAAACCCATAAAGGCCATTGACATTAAACCTGCCGTTATCATTGCGATTGAAGCACCTTTAAATGGAGTGGGAACATCTGCTGCGGCTAGGCGTTCGCGTAATGCCGCAAATAAAACTAAAACTAATGAAAAACCCACTGCGGCACCAAACCCATAGACGGCAGATTGTAAAAAGGTGTGATCTTCTTTGATATTTAATAAAGCAACACCGAGTACTGCACAGTTAGTCGTTATTAAGGGTAAAAATATTCCCAATAAACGATATAGCGTTGGACTGGTTTTTCTAACAACCATTTCAGTAAATTGAACAACCACTGCAATAACTAAAATAAAGCTCATTGTTTTCAGGTAGGTGATATCTAGTGGTAATAAAATATACTCGTTTACTAAATAACTGGTCACAGAGGCAAGCGTTAGCACAAAGGTAGTTGCTAAAGACATACCTATGGCTGTATCAAGTTTTCCTGATACACCCATAAACGGGCAAAGGCCTAAAAATTGTACTAATACAAAGTTGTTAACTAACACTGTTCCAATTAATAACAAGACGTATTCTGTCATGTGTGCCTCACGCTAATAAAATCCCGTGTATTATCCTTTTTTCTACTGCGATTAACAACACGTTGAGTGATTATCAGTTAAATAAACAACGTTAAATAATGGGCTAATTGTAAAGGGTTAAATTTAAGGGAGTTTGCAATTAAAAAACTGTCAGCATTTTAACGGCTGAACAGTCATAAAAGCACACTTTAAAAAGTAAAAAAGAGCATAAATGCTCTTTTTTATTATTAAATAGGGTAATTAGTTAGATGTCTTTAGGCTTTTCAATATAGTAACCTTGGACACCATCAAGGCATAGGGTTTCTACAATATGCTTTTCTTCTTGGCTTTCAACGCCCTCTGCAAAAACACTAACGCCAATTCTATGAGCAAGGTCGACCATTAAACGCATAAAGTATTGATTGTTTTTATCGTCCTCTAAACCTCGGGTATAGCTTGCATCCATTTTAATAAAGTCTGGTTTTAAATCTCTGAAAAATTTAAATGAGGTGAGCCCGACACCAAAGCGTTCTACAGTTATTCTGGCACCAACGCGATGCACCATATCAATAAAGCGTTTGCTTGCTTTAATGTTTTGTTGAAGACCAAATTCACTCACTTCAAAAATTAACTTAGAAGCAATATGCGTATCTTTAAGTAAACGGCGCTCTAACCAAATCATAAACTGGTCGCTATGCGCGCTTGAAGGGGTAATATTTAAGCCAAAATACTTTTCAGATAAATTACTCGATTTTATTCTTTCTAAAGATGAGTCTATTATCAGCTTGTCAATTTCAATAGCCATATCGAGCTTTTCAGCCATTGCTAAAAATGAAGCAGTAGGCAAAGCTTGGTTTTCTTCTGTTTTGAAGCGGGCTTGAATTTCAGCATAGGCTTTAATGCTTTTGCCCAAAGGCATAATATTTTGAATCACCAAATGGACGCTTTTAGACTCAATTACTTCGTTGATCACTTTACGCCAGTTTTGGTTACCAAATCCTGCGCTCACGTTATTAACTAGATCAGTATCGCGCTGTACATGCCATGCATTAGCTTGTTTAGACTGAGCCATGCTCATTGCATTATCAACAATAGAGAGCAACTCACCTAAAGGCTTTGATTTTTCGTAACCAACAATACCTGTGTTTGCAACCGAGCTAAGCTCTTGGTTTTGCATATATTGAGTAAAGCGAGATTGTAAGTTCTCACCAAACTTTTCAGCTTCTTTCAACGGGGTATTTGGTAAAATTGTTATAAAATCAGAGCTGTTAACTCTAAAAACTTGGCTGCCGGAATAGGTGCCACTGATGCTGACAATAATATCTGCAACGGCTTTAATGTATTCATCACCTTTTTGATAACCGCGGCTTTGATTTATAGACTGCAACTCACTACAGCGAACGAGTGCTAAAGAGCCAAATGTACTTACTTCGGTGTTTTCAATATTCTTTTCGTAGTAATCAACAAACATATTGCGATTACCTAACTCAGTCACACCGTCTTTGTAGGCCTCACGTTTTATTGTGTGTGCAGCATTTTTTATATTGTCATTCTTACTTTTTAAAAAGTGCGATAAACGATTAAAGCTAGGAATTAAACTTTTCCCTAACTTAGCTAACTCTGGCGAATCAATTTTAGTAGCAAAATCATCGCCTAGTTGATTTTGGTTTATATAAATATCAATGACATCAGCAACGTCCGTACATATATTGTCATTAATGTGCCTAACAATGGTTTTCATTAATGCAATAGGTATTAGGGCGAGTAGGGTGCTAATAATTAAAATTATAAAAAAAGCAGCTTGAAACTGCTCACTCAAATGAGTGATGTTGATTTTAAATTCAACTTTTATATCGGCGTTATCATTAGTGGCATACTGAGGGCGCACTGAGTTGTTGCTTGACTGAATAAGTTCCGCAATAACAGGCAATTGCGGTGCGTTGTTAACTGAAAATACTTCAGCACCTTGATAATCACGTAAGGTAAAGTGTGAAAAGATTTCACTGCTTGCAAGTGTGTTTTTTAAGTTATCAGCAGAGAGGTCAGTTGCAGATAGGTTTTTAATATATTGCTCGACTGTCGCTTGCGCATTTTTTTGAGCTTTACCGATGGCACTATCAAAATTTTGGCTAATAAAATAACAGCCAGCGGTCACAAGAATCAACCAAGCCATCAGTTGTATAAAAATAAGTTTTTTAAAAGCTGCCATTGTTTAATCTTTATATGTCAAAGGGGAGGACACAACCTCATGATTATTAAAATAATTATAGCTTGATAGAGAAAGTTATCAAATAGTTAGTTTTTGTAATCAAAAAGTTTTTGTTTTAAAAGAGAAATGGTAGAGC
Organism: Pseudoalteromonas sp. S1610; assembly: GCF_005887465.1. Classification (GTDB taxonomy): domain Bacteria; phylum Pseudomonadota; class Gammaproteobacteria; order Enterobacterales; family Alteromonadaceae; genus Pseudoalteromonas; species Pseudoalteromonas undina. The sequence goes on from NZ_PNDI01000025.1 coordinate 5,233, forward strand.
AAATTTGAAGAGATGTCTATGGAAGTGTAGTAAATTGGCTCCCCCTCCCCGACTC
>NZ_PNDI01000026.1:0-39846 GCF_005887465.1 Pseudoalteromonas sp. S1610
ATAGTCGATAATTAAATAATTGATAATTTTAATTCTCATCAAGAATATGGTGCGGAAGGAGAGACTTGAACTCTCACATCCTAAGATACTGGAACCTAAATCCAGCGCGTCTACCAATTCCGCCACTCCCGCATTATTACTTTGAATTAATCAAAGAAATGGTAGTTATTTTAAACTCTTCATTGAGCAACAAAAAATAAATGGTGGCTAAGACGGGATTTGAACCTGTGACCCCATCATTATGAGTGATGTGCTCTAACCAGCTGAGCTACTTAGCCATCTCTTTTGTTAGCACTTCATCGCTGAGTGCGGGGCGTATTATGCTGATATGCCCCAAATTCGTCAACACCTTTTTTGCAAAAAAACACTTAAGTTGGTTTGTTTGCAGGAAAAATAGGCTAACCGGCTACTTTTTAATTAAAACGTTGCTTTTTTAACACTCTTTATCAGCGTGGCATTGTAATTATAGCTTTGTTTTACAATTCTGAGCTTATGGTAAAAGTAGCTAATTATTGTTTTTATTCGGCTGAAAAGTAAAAAGGCTCGTAAAAACGAGCCTTTTAAAAACAATTAGCCACTCAAGGTGGTGCAGTGTTTAATTATACGTTGAATAAGAAGTTCATTACATCGCCATCTTTAACAATGTATTCTTTACCTTCTTGGCGCATTCTACCTGCTTCTTTTGCACCGCTTTCGCCTTTACAAGCAATAAAGTCATCAAAAGCAATTGTTTGTGCACGGATAAAACCACGTTCAAAGTCGGTATGGATTTTTCCTGCAGCTTGTGGCGCTGTTGCACCCACAGGGATAGTCCATGCGCGAACTTCTTTTACGCCCGCAGTAAAGTAGGTTTGTAAGTGCAGTAATTCATAACCGCCACGAATAACAAGGTTAAGCCCTGGCTCTTCAAGACCAAGGTCAGCCATAAACTCTAACTTGTCTTCATCTTCAAGCTCAGAAAGCTCAGACTCGATGGCAGCGCACACAGGTACAACAACCGCATCTTCAGCAGCAGCTATTTCACGCACACGATCAAGTAGTGGGTTATTTTCAAATCCATCTTCTGCTACGTTTGCAATATACATCGTTGGCTTGATGGTTAAGAAGTTAATAGGTGCAATTGCTGCTTTTTCTTCTTTTGTTAGTGCTAAAGAACGTAAAGTTAAGCCTTCATCAAGATGCACTTTTACTTTTTCAAGTACTGCATTTTGCTCTTTTGCGTCTTTATCACCGCCTTTTGCTTTTTTTGCATTACGGAAAATTGCTTTATCAGCACTGTCCATATCAGCAAGCACAAGCTCTGTGTTGATCACGTCAATGTCGTCCGCAGGGTCAATAGTACCCGCTACGTGAATAACGTTTTCATCTTCAAAACAGCGAACTACATGGCCAATCGCATCTGTTTCACGAATATTTGCTAAAAACTGATTGCCTAGGCCTTCACCTTTCGATGCACCTTTAACTAAACCTGCAATATCCACAAATTCCATACTTGTTGTAAGAATACGTTGTGGGTTAACAATTTTAGCAAGTTCGTCTAGGCGAGGATCTGGCACCGGTACCACACCTGTATTAGGTTCAATGGTACAAAAAGGAAAGTTAGCGGCTTCAATACCCGCTTTAGTCAATGCATTGAAAAGTGTTGATTTACCAACATTAGGCAAGCCAACGATGCCACATTTAAAACCCATAGTAAGATACCTTGTTTAGATTCGTTTAAAACGTGTGTACATATACCCCTAAAAATTAGGGTTTAAACGAATGTAGTCTGTTTTGTGCTTTTAACACACCGTCTTTAGCAAGTATTTCCATACAACGAACTGCTTCATCAACTGCGGCATCCATTTTTTCCTGATCTTCCTTGGCTGCTTTTCCAAGCACCCAACCGGTGACCATTTCACGATGTCCTGGATGACCAACACCTATGCGTAAGCGCATAAAGTCTTTTTGATTTGCCATTTTTGCAATAATGTCTTTTAAGCCATTATGACCGCCATGTCCGCCGCCTTTTTTTAATTTGGCAACGCCTGGGTCTAAATCCAATTCATCATGGGCGACAAGTATGTCTTCCACTGGGATTTTAAAAAAATTGGCTAAACTACTCACCGCTTTGCCACTTAAGTTCATGTAAGTGGTGGGGATCAGTAATTTGAATTCTTTGCCTTGAATAATCACTTTGCCAGTAAGGCCGTGATATTTAGGGTCGTGTTTTAGCGTGCAGTTGTAGCGTGCAGCGAGTTCTTGAATGAACCAAGCACCTGCGTTGTGGCGTGTATTTGCGTATTCGGGGCCTGGATTAGCCAGGCCCACAAGCATTTGAATAGAATTCAAGGTGCGAGACCTTAAATATTATTCTGCAGCGTCTGAAGCGTCGTCTTCAGTTGGAGCTGCTTTGTTAGCTTTGATAGTAACGATAGACTGATCGTGGCCTTCGCCTTTACCAAGCTCAACAGATTGAACACCTTTAGGGAACGCAAGATCTGTAAGGTGGATTGAATCACCAGCTACAAGATCAGATACGTCTACTTCGATGAATTCTGGAAGTGACTTAGGAAGACAAGAAATCTCAACTTCAGTTAACTGGTGAACAACAGTTGCACCTAACTTAGTTACTTTATCTTCACCGATGAAGTGTAAAGGAACTTTAGTTACTAGTTTGTGAGTTGCGTCTACACGTTGGAAATCAAGGTGAGTAAGCTTAGGCTTGAAAGGGTGACGTTGGATATCTTTTAAGATAGCTTCAACTTTCTCGCCACCTACATTTAATGTAAGGATGTGAGTGTAAAAGCCTTCGTCTTCTTGTGCTTTGATCATATCTTTATGTTCAAAAGTAAGCGATAAAGCTTCTTTATCAGCTCCATAAAGGATTGCCGGCACTTTGTCTTCGCGACGTAGGCGGCGGCTCGCACCAGTACCAGTTTCTACGCGAAGTTCAGCGTCATAAGTATAAGTTGTGTTAGACATGATGTCTCCAATAATTAAAAGTGTTAGGGCCTTTGCGACCAAGGTCCCTAGCCAAAAGGCGCGCTATCATACCACTGCGGGTTTATAAAATAAACATCACCTACAAAAAAAGCGCCAAAAGGCGCTTTTATACTCATTAATGTTTAACTTTAATGTTCAAACATTGCCGAGATAGATTCTTCGTTGCTAATGCGACGAATAGTCTCTGCTAACATATCTGCAAGTGTTAATACTTTAACAATATCAAGCGCTTTTAGTTCGTCAGACAGTGGAATTGAGTCAGTTACAATCACTTCATCAATCACAGAGTTACGTAAGTTTTCTGCAGCTGTACCAGAAAGAATAGGGTGAGTAGCGTAAGCAAATACACGTTTAGCACCATGCTCTTTAAGAGCTTCAGCTGCTTTACACAATGTACCACCGGTATCAATCATGTCATCAACAATAATACAATCACGACCTTCAACGTCACCAATAATATGCATTACTTGAGAAACGTTAGCTTGAGGGCGACGTTTATCAATAATAGCTAGGTCGGTATCGTTCAATAGTTTTGCAATTGCACGGGCACGTACAACACCACCAATATCAGGTGATACAACAACCACGTCATCAAAGTCGCGGTTTTTCATATCTTCTAATAATACCGGGCTGCCAAATACGTTATCTACTGGTACATCGAAGAAGCCTTGGATTTGCTCAGCATGTAAATCAACCGTAAGAACGCGGTCAACACCTACACTTGATAAGAAATCCGCAACCACTTTAGCTGTAATTGGCACACGCGCAGAACGTACACGACGATCTTGACGAGCATAACCAAAATAAGGAATAACAGCAGTGATACGACCGGCAGATGCACGGCGTAGCGCATCAACCATAACGATAAGTTCCATCAGGTTATCGTTAGTAGGGGCACAGGTTGATTGTAAGATAAAAACATCCGAGCCACGAACATTTTCATTAATTTGAACACTGATCTCACCGTCACTAAAACGGCCAACAACAGCATCGCCTAATTCAATATATAAACGTTTTGCAACTTTTTGAGCTAGGTCAGGTGTTGCGTTACCAGCGAAGAGCTTCATGTCAGGCACGGTAGGGTTCCTCAGGCACTGAATTTTTGGACTAACTTACATTGAATGAACAAAGTAGGTTAACTTATGATTACTTGTACGTTACTTCATTTATCAATGATGGCGGCTAACTCCGTGTGAGCAGGAGAAGTATTAACGCTTGATGCGATAAACCCCTGCCAAGTATGGGGGAGGTTAGCAAGTACATCTTGTGCTTGAACTTGACTAGCAAATTCAACAAAACAACATGAACCTGTTCCGGTCATCTTTGATGGGGCGTATTTTAGCAACCACTGCAGGGTTTTTTCAACCTCGGGACACAGCTTTTTCACTAAAGGCTCACAATCGTTAGTTAAAACCTGTTGTTGCCAGTCACCTAAAAGTTTAGGCGTGTCACGTTTTAAATCGGGGTGAGTAAATATTTGTGCAGTACTGACATGCTGGTTTGGAAAAACAACGCAGTACCATTTTTGTGGCAATTTAACATGCTCTAATTGCTCGCCAATGCCATGTGCTATGGCGCTTTTACCTTTAATGAATACAGGTACGTCTGCACCGAGCTTCAAGCCTAAATCTGCAAGTTCATCTAGTGTAAGAGCGGTATTCCACAGTGTATTAAGCGCTAAAAGTGTTGTTGCGGCATCGGATGAACCACCACCAACACCTCCGCCCATAGGCAAACGTTTAGTTAAATTTATTTTTGCACCTACATTCACTTTACACTGAGTTTGCAATAATAAAGCTGCTTTATAAATTAAGTTGTCAGTTAGTGCAATGCCATGAGTGTCACCGCTAATACTAATATTTTTATCATTAGTAAGCGTAAAATGGAGCTCGTCGCCATAGTTTAAAAATGTAAACAGGGTTTCTAATTCATGATAGCCATCATCACGGCGACCATTAATATGTAAAAATAAATTTAGCTTCGCCGGCGCAATCAGCGAAAGTTCAAAGGGAGTATTCATAATTAGTTAAACTGCCAATCGTAGAGTTTGATTTTAATTTTAATCTTTTGATGGGTTAAGGTTAGCGCGTTAGGTAACCAAAAACCGTGTTTTTGTATGTAACTGGTGTAGTTTATTTGCCATTTTTTGCCAGCGTCATCAAACCATAACACGCTTTTAGCACGGCCTACTTGATCGACTTCTAAGGTTTGATCGTCAATAGTGGCTTTTAACCACTGACCGGCGTTATTTACCGGTAAAGTAAACCCCGTTAAGCGTTGTAAAAGTTTACTCGCATTAGTATCAAAAAACTGTTGATCATCAAATATTAATTCAGCCCCCACTGCGGTTTGTTTGAGCGATAAAATTCGGGTGCCAATAAATGTGGTTAACACTAAATGATTACTATTTTGTGTTTGTTGCCAATTTAAGTTAGCAGATTGGCGCTCATCAGGGCTAATAAACGCTAATTTACCTTCCACCTGCCAAGTTTTTTGTGTACTAAGACGTAACTTCCAGTCTTCGTAAGTTTTTGTATTGTAGTTGTTTTTATTGGCGCAGCCCGTTAAAAAAACAAATAACAGGGTTAAAATAAAATATTGTCGAGTCAAATGTTGTTCCTTACTTTCCATATTCCTGAGATTTTTGATAAAATTGCCGCCTATGTAGTAGGGCTCAGCAATATTTGGCAGATATGACCATAATAGCACTTGGTATTAATCACAAAACCGCATCCGTAGATTTACGAGAAAAAGTGGCCTTTTCGCCTGAGCAAATTTCAGAGGCGCTACAGCAATTAAGTGGTCATGCCGACTTTAATGAAGCGGTTATTGTATCTACCTGTAATCGCACTGAAGTGTATTGTAGCCTTGCGCAACAAAATTCCCAAACATTGTTGCAATGGTTAGCCAGTTTCCATGGTTTAGATGAACATGAACTGAGTAAAAACATCTACTGTTATGAAGACAGCGCAGCAATAAACCATTTAATGCGTGTAGCCTGCGGGCTTGATTCGCTGGTATTAGGTGAACCACAGATTTTAGGGCAAATAAAGCAAGCGTATAACAGTGCTAAAACCCACGATGCGGTGGGTGTAACTTTTGATCGTTTGTTTCAAAAAACCTTTTCAGTGGCAAAAGAAGTACGCACCGAAACTAACATTGGTGCAAGTGCAGTCTCGGTTGCGTTTGCTGCGGTTAATCTTGCAAAGCATATTTATGGCAAATTAGACAAAACCAAGGTGCTATTAATTGGTGCTGGTGAAACCATTGAGCTGGTAGCAAAACATTTATACCAAAATGAGCCACAAAAAATAACGGTAGCAAATAGAACAATAGAACGCGCTCGCGGCTTAGCGGATGAAGTATCAGCAGATGTTATTGCCTTGGCACAATTACCAGAACGATTACACCAAGCCGATATTGTTATTAGCTCCACCGCCAGTACTTTGCCTATTATTGGTAAAGGGGTGGTGGAACAAGCACTGAAACAACGTCGTTATAAGCCTATGCTTTTTATAGATATTGCTGTACCACGCGATATTGAAAGCCAAGTCGGAGAGCTTGACGACGCTTATTTATATTCCGTTGATGACTTACAAGCCATTGTTAGCGAAAACATGGCTGCACGTGAGCAAGCGGCAGAACAAGCACAAATTATTATTAGTGAACGCACCAAAGAGTTTTTTATGTGGCTGCGTTCACTTGATTCAGTGGATTTAATTCGCCACTACCGTAATGATGTACAAACTACAAAAGCAGAACTTGTAGATAGGGCCCTAAGCCAGCTAAATACAGGTAAAAGTGCAGAAAAAGTAATTTTAGAGCTAGCCAATAAATTAACCAATCGCTTAATGCACGCGCCTACCCGTGCCATCCAAGATGCAGCGAAAAAAGGTGAAGTGGCTCAGTTAAATCAATTGAAAAAAATGTTAGGTATAGATCAGGAATAACAGTTAAATGAAAGAGTCCGTTTATCGTAAATTAGAAACCTTAGTTGAGCGCTATGAAGAAGTACAAGCGCTACTAAGTGACCCATCGGTCATTAGTGATCAAAACCGCTTTCGTACTCTTTCAAAAGAATACTCTGAGCTTGAAGAAGTGGTAAAAACATTTTTAGCGTACCAGCAAGCACAAGAGGATTTGAGCAGTGCTGAAGAAATGCTTAAAGATTCAGACCCTGAAATGCGTGAAATGGCACAAGAAGAATACAAAGAAGCAAAAGCACAGATTTCGACTTTAGAAGACGACATTCAAGTTCTGATGCTGCCTAAAGATCCGAGAGACAACAACAATGTATTTTTAGAGGTTCGTGCAGGAACAGGGGGCGATGAAGCTGCTATTTTTGCTGGCGACTTATTCAGAATGTATAGCCGTTACGCAGAAACAAAAAAATGGAAAGTAGAGGTTGTTACCACCAACGAAGGTGAGCACGGTGGTTACAAAGAAGTAATTGCTAACATCAGCGGTGAAGGTGTTTACGGGCAATTAAAATTTGAATCAGGCGTTCACCGTGTACAACGTGTTCCTGAAACTGAGTCTCAAGGCCGTGTACATACCTCAGCATGTACTGTAGCTGTTATGGCTGAAGTACCAGAAGCAGAAGCCATCGAAATCAATACTGCCGACATTAAAGTCGATACTTTTAGAGCGTCGGGCGCGGGTGGTCAGCACGTAAATAAAACCGACTCTGCAATTCGTATTACCCATTTACCTACGGGTGTAGTGGTTGAGTGTCAAGATGAGCGCTCTCAGCATAAAAACCGTGCTAAAGCGATGTCGGTATTGGCTGCGCGCCTTCAGCAAGCTGAAGATGAAAAGCGTCATGCTGCTGAAGCATCAGAACGTCGTAACTTAGTTGGCAGCGGCGATCGTTCTGAGCGTATTCGTACATACAACTATCCACAAGGTCGTATTACCGATCACCGTATTAACTTAACGCTTTATCGTCTTAATGAAGTGGTAGCGGGTGATTTAGGCGCTGTTGTTGAGCCACTAATGCAAGAGCATCAAGCAGATTTACTTGCAGCAATGGGCGACGATTAATCGTGACGCCTTCTGTTGAAAACGCTATTACTACAGGTACTAATTTATTAGCATCGAGTAGTGATAGCGCAAAGTTAGATGCACAAGTATTACTGCTCAATATTTTACAAAAGCCACGAAGTTATTTATTTACTTGGCCTGAAAAACAGCTCACAGATGAGCAGTATCAGGCATTTCAACGTGCCTGTGAACGTCGCTTACAGGGCGAACCTGTTTCGCATATTACCGGCTGTCGTGAATTTTGGAGTTTGCAGCTTGAAGTGAACCCAACAACACTTATCCCTCGACCTGATACAGAAACCTTAGTTGAACTTGCGCTTGAGTGCGAAGTGCCTAAAAACGCGAAAGTACTTGATTTAGGCACGGGCACAGGGGCTATAGCACTGGCACTTGGGAGCGAAATGCCCTCATGGGATATTATTGCTGTTGATCGTATTGATGATGCGGTAGCGTTGGCAAAGCGCAACCAAGAGCGATTAGCTATTAATAATGTGACTGTTGAGCAGAGTAACTGGTTCCGTGCGTTAAAAAACAAAAAATTTGATCTAATTGTAACCAATCCACCCTATATAGAACATGACGATGTTCACTTACATCAAGGCGACGTGCGCTTTGAACCTTTGTCTGCATTAGTCGCAGATGATGCAGGAATGGCTGATATTAAACAAATAATTACACAATCACGTGACTATTTACACGCAAGTGGCTATCTTTTAATTGAACACGGATTTGAGCAAAGTGCAGCTGTGCGTCATATTTTCAATCAAATGGCGTTTATAAATGTAAGCACAGTGAAAGATCTTGGTAATAACGACCGCGTAACGTTCGGACAATGGCCCTAAATTATTTATAGTAGCTCCGTTGTTTGTTTGCATATGGTTTAAGGAATTCTATGTGATGGAAGATTTTTTATTTTCAAATGAACAACCACCTGAAGTAGCATGTGAAGAGCAAGGGACATGGAAAGTTTTAATAGTTGATGATGAGCCAGAGGTTCACGCTGTTACACGTTTAGCTTTAAGTGACTTTAAGTTCCAAGATAAACGTTTGGAATTTATTAGCGCATATTCAGGTGCAGAAGCAAAAAAGTTAATTGATGAGCACCCAGATGCAGCCATCATCCTACTCGATGTTGTTATGGAAACTGACGACGCTGGTTTGCAAGTCGCGAAATACATACGTAATACCGTTAAAAATAATTACATTCGTATCATTTTACGCACTGGTCAACCAGGTCAAGCTCCTGAGCGTCAAGTTATTGTCAATTACGACATAAATGACTACAAATCTAAAACAGAACTCACCGCACAAAAACTATTCACCGTGATGATGGCTAGCCTTCGTTCGTATCGCGATATTATTTCTATTGAGCAGTCACGTGAGGGGCTGGAAAAAATAATTACCGCCTCTCGCAATATTTTTGCAACTCATTCAATGGATAACTTTATTGAAGGGGTGATGCAGCAGCTAACCTCCTTGCTTAATGTGGCCGACGAAGCTATGTATGCCACTACCTTAGTTGCGCAAAATCCGTCAGAGGAATTAAATAAAAAACTGATTGTTTGCTCTGGCACTGGTGATTTTGCTAAGCGCGAAGGGGAAGAGCTAGAAACAGTATTAGCAGCAGATCAACTCTTAGCGTGCCAAGAAGCCCTAGCTAACAAAGCAATTGTTTATAAAGATGACTATTTGTTTGCCTATTGTAGTAGTAAATTTAATCATAATTCGATGTTATTTGTATCCGGTGTGCCATCGAAACTGACAGATACACAACGAAATCTAATCGAAATTTTTTCTCAAAATGTGCAGTTGGCATTTGAAAATGTACAATTACACACTGAAGTTGAAGCCACCCAGCAAGAACTTGTCTATCGTTTAAGCGAAGCAGTTGAACAGCGTTCATGTGAAACGGGTAATCATGTAAAACGGGTTGCTTATATTTGTTATGAACTGGCATTAGCGTATGGATTATCTGAAGAGCAAGCGAATTTAATTCGCTTTGCCTCGCCTCTACATGATGTGGGTAAAATAGGTATTCCGGATGCTATTTTAAATAAACCCGGTAAATTAAACAGTGATGAGTGGGAAGTTATGAAAACCCATGCAGGCAAAGGCTACGCCATTTTAAAAGATTCACCGCGTAAAATAGTCAGTGCAGGGGCCTTAATTGCACAGCAACATCACGAAAAATGGGATGGGTCTGGTTACCCTTGCGGCTTAAAAGGCGAGAGTATCGATATTTTTGCTCGCATAGTGGCATTGGCCGATGTGTATGATGCACTGCGTCATAAACGTTGTTATAAAGGTGCGTGGACACTTGAAGAAGCCGTTACTGAGATCAATGCAAACAAAGGTACGCATTTTGATCCTAAACTTGTTGATGTATTCAATGATAAACTTGAAGAACTTGAAGCGGTAATTTTACGCTTTCCTGATAAAACACATAACTAAACAGAAGTAACAATACACATGGATTATTTAGCATTAAAACATACGCACATGGCGATTGCGCTAGTGAGTATTATTTTATTTTACGTACGTTCTTTTTCGCGCATTGGCAGTGGCAGCCTTGCTAAAAATAAAGTGGTTTTCATTGGTAGCCACAGTATAGATACCTTACTAATCATCTCGGCTATTACTTTAATGGCCATGGCTAAAATAAATCCGTTAGAGCAACTTTGGCTATTAGAAAAAATTGTACTGGTGGTTATTTATATCGCCGTTGGGATTATTAGTGCGAAGCAAACCACAACATTACCTAAAGTTATGTTTTTAGTGTTTAACACTGCGGTTATCTTAGCTATTGGCTTTTTAGCAACCGCTAAAGCCCCGCTATTGTTGTAATTAACAATACTTGCTTAAGCTTTACACTACAGGTGTAAAGCTTGCCTCTTTATTTCATTTCTGATTATTGGTATCTAACCTTAAAATTAGGTAAACTACGTGTTCGTTTTCTAGAATGTTGTAGTATGAATGACCACCCTCGGGTTTGATGAACACGATGAATCTTATATAGAAGATGCCTACGATGATTTTTTGCCACCGGCAATATATCGTTGTATTAAAGCAGAAGCTAAATGGGACCCTCAAATAGACTTAACACCAAGTCTTGAAATATTGACTGCGTTTGAGCAACAAATAGAGACTATTTGTTCGCAAACACGCGATGCACATGATCGTTTAGAACAACTACTTGATTGCTTTTACAGTCAGTGGTTATTTAGTGCGTCAAGCCTTAAAGTACCTGAGTACAAGCTAAACAGTATTAGCTACACCTTATCTATGCGCAGTGGTACACCCACGACCTTAGCTATTTTGTTATGCCATTTTTTACAGCATGCAAAACTTGATGCTAGTGTAAGCATAACTCAAGGCGAAGTGGGCATTCACGTCGCAATGAGCGATGATGAAGGGTACATTGTTGAGCCAAGTAGTGGTCAACAAAGCTGGTATATCATTCCTGAAAATACCAACGAAGATAATGCACAAGAGCAAGAGCCTCTTGAGCTTATTTTTGAAGACGAAGTATATAAATTATTTTTAGCGCAACAAAAATGGTCTTTTATTAGTGAGAACAAATTTGGTCATGCGTTAACTTGCGTTGATTTGTTAATGGAAATGCTAGGGGATGATCCCTATGAGCGACGCGACAGAGGCTATTTACTAAATCAGCTAGGTTGCCCTAAAATGGCACGAGATGATTTACAATTTTTTGTTGATGAATGTCCCGACGACCCTGCTATTGAAGTCATCCAACATCAAATCGAAGAACTTGAAGATAATCATAAAACCCACCATTAAAAATAAAAATAGGAAACGTTATGGCTGATCCCCAAACTGCCTTGATCACTAATGATGCTGTTGTACTAGGTTTACTGGCGATTATTTTAGGCTTTATTTTTAAAACCTCGTCAAGTCAGCGCCCAGGGCTTGTAACATTTTACAAATATGTGCCTGCATTATTGCTGTGCTATTTTTTACCATCGTTGCTAAATACCTTTGGTATTGTTGATGGCTCGCAATCGAGTGTGTATTACGTTGCCTCGCGGTATTTATTACCTGCGTGTTTAATCTTACTAACTATTAGCATTGATTTAAGAGCGATTATTAATCTAGGCCCTAAAGCATTAATTATGTTCTTAACGGGCACCGCAGGTATTGTGATTGGTGGGCCATTAGCTATTTTAATTATGAGTGCCGTTTACCCTGAAGCAGTGGGTGGACATGGCCCTGATGCTGTTTGGCGGGGTATGACAACTATTGCGGGTAGCTGGATTGGCGGCGGCGCAAACCAAGCGTCTATGAAAGAGATGTTTGAAGTTGGCGGTGATATCTTCTCTGCTATGGTTACTGTTGATGTGATTGTGGCTAATCTATGGATGGCGGTATTATTATTAATGGCGGCTAACCATAAAGCGATTGATGCCAAAGCGGGGGCCGATACCACTGCGATTGAAGATTTAAAACAGCGTGTTGAAAAATACCATGCAGAGCATGCCCGTATGCCAACGCTGAATGATTACATGATGATTATTGCTATTGCCTTTGGTATTACTGGTTTAGCACATTTTTGTGCTGATATTTTAGGACCGTTCTTTGCCAATAACTATGCTTGGGCAAAAGAATACAGTTTAAATAGTAAGTTCTTTTGGCTTATTGTTATATCGACCACTATAGGCATTAGTTTATCGTTCACTAGAGTGCGTCATATCGAAGCCTTTGGCTCGTCTAAAGTGGCATCAGCATTTTTATATATCTTAGTAGCATCAATTGGCCTGCATATGAATGTGATGGCGATTTTTGATTCACCAATGTATTTTGTGCTTGGTGCAATTTGGATGCTAACTCACGCCAGCTTAATGCTGATTGTTGCTAAACTAATTAAAGCGCCGTTATTTTACATGGCTGTTGGCTCTCAGGCCAATGTAGGTGGCGCGGCCTCGGCTCCTGTTGTCGCCGCTGCGTTTCATCCATCACTGGCACCGGTAGGCGTTTTATTAGCAGTACTAGGCTATGGTGTAGGTACATATATGGCGTATATTTGTGGATTAATGATGCAAGCAGTTGCACCATAAGGAATTAAAATGAACAACCAAGTTATAAATATTAATCAAATAGAACTGGCAAATGATAAACCTTTCGTTTTATTTGGTGGCATGAATGTGCTGGAATCTCGTGATTTAGCGATGCGTATTGCCGAGCATTATGTTGAAGTGACTACTAAATTAAATATTCCTTATGTATTTAAGGCGTCATTTGATAAAGCCAATCGCTCGTCAATCAATTCTTACCGTGGTCCGGGCATGGAAGAAGGCTTAAAGATATTTGAAGAGATTAAAAATACCTTTAATATTCCGCTGATCACCGATGTGCACGAACCTCATCAAGCAGCACCGGTTGCTGAGGTTGTTGATGTTATTCAGCTACCGGCATTTTTGGCTCGTCAAACAGACTTAGTGGTTGCAATGGCAAAAACAGGCGCGATTATTAATGTGAAAAAGCCACAGTTTTTAGCCCCACATGAAATGCGTCATATCATTACTAAATTTAATGAAGCGGGCAATAATAATGTGGCCTTGTGTGAACGTGGTTCAAGCTTTGGTTATAACAACCTAGTGGTTGATATGCTGGGCATGGATGACATGAAAACCATGGCGCCCGTTATATTTGACGCTACTCATGCGCTACAACGTCCTGGCGGTCGAGCTGATTCAGCCGATGGTCGTCGTGCTCAAGCAGCAGAACTGGCTCGTAGTGGCATGGCACTGGGTATTGCAGGCTTATTTATTGAAGCACACCCAAATCCAAATGAAGCAAAATGTGATGGCCCTTGTGCATTAGCACTGAGTAAATTAGAAGGGTACTTATCGCAAATGAAAGCGGTTGATGATTTAATCAAAAGCTTTGCTCCGCTTGATACCAGTGCTAGCGATTTATAAAAGAGTGATTAACTCATAAAAAAGCGACTTAGGTCGCTTTTTTTGTGGCTTGAATATACTCTTTCCCAGCATAGGTATATAATTCACCGCATAAGAAAAACTAATTCTAAGCTTGGTTGCCATGTCAAGACGAGTTCCTCCATTAAACGCGCTAAAAGCTTTTGAAGCTGCAGCCCGTCATTTAAGCTTTACTAAAGCCGCAGAAGAGTTGTATGTGACGCAGGCTGCGGTAAGTCATCAAATTAAAACCCTCGAAGAGCACTTAGGGTTAAAGTTGTTTTTGCGTAAAAATCGCTCGTTACTTCTAACCGAAGAAGGTCAAGGCTACTTTTTAGATATTAAAGAGATTTTTACTCAGCTAATTGACGCAACCGAAAAGCTACTAGCCCGTGGTGCAAAAGGCTCGCTAACAGTGAGTTTAACCCCGAGCTTTGCGATTCAATGGCTTATTCCTCGATTGAGCTTATTTAACGAGTTACACCCTGAAATTGATGTGCGAATTAAAGCCCAAGATCAGGACGAAAACTCGTTAACAGACGATGTTGATATTTCAATTTATTATGGTCGCGGTCATTGGAGTGGCGTACAAGCTTATAAATTGCACACTGAATACTTAGTGCCACTATGTAGCCCATTATTGTTAAGTGGCCCTAGAGCGCTTAATCAACCAAGTGATTTAGCAAACCATACCTTATTGCATGACACCACTCGTAAAAACTGGAAAACGTGGATGAAAACCGCGGGTGTTCGCAACGTACAAGTTAACCAAGGGCCTATTTTTAGTCATTCATCTATGGTGCTGCAAGCTGCGGTACATGGCCAAGGTGTTGCAATAGGTAATAGTGTTTTAGCAAAACCAGATATTGATGCAGGTCGATTAGTGATCCCGTTTAATCACAGTTTAGAAAGTAAAAACGCCTATTATTTGGTGATCCGTGAGTCGCAAAATGAATTAGGTAAAATTGTGTCATTTAAAGATTGGATGTTAAGCCTAGTTGAGCAGGAGCAAGAATATTAATGAGCATTGAATGGGTTAAAAGCAGTCAGCAACCTGCAATCGCACAGTTTATATTTGCGCACGGTGCAGGGGCTGGCAGTGATTCTGAGTTTATGCAAACCATGGCCAAACAGCTCAGTGAGTATGGTATTGACGTTGGGCTGTTTGATTTTGAATACATGCAAATTGCTAAACAAACCAATAAACGTCGCCCACCAGAGCGAGCACCAAAATTACTTACATATTTTGAGCATATACTTACTCAAGCTGATGCAAATTTACCGCTATTTATAGGGGGTAAATCAATGGGCGGGCGAATGGCGTCTATGCTTGCTTGCTCAACCTCGCATACTGTTTTAGGTGTACTTGCGTTTGGTTATCCGTTTCATCCACCGGGCAAGCCAGAAAAGCTCCGAACAGATCACTTTGCAGACATACCATGTCCTTTTTTAGTACTACAAGGTGAACGAGACACCTTTGGCACCCGTGAAGAGCTTGCCACAATGGCAATGCCAAAACAGCCGCAGTATATATGGTTAACTGATGGTGACCACTCACTAAAACCACGTAAAAAAAGTGGTATAACCGAGCAACAAAACCTTAATGTTGCAGCAATGCAGGCGGCTAACTTTATCAAAAGCACCATTGAGAATGTAAAAGAGGAAAAACATGATTAAACTATTTTTACTCGCAGGCAGCTTTTTTTGTATGCTTTCAGTGATACTGGGCGCATTTGCTGCCCATGGTTTAAAAAGTCGCTTATCAGATTACGCTATTGGTATTTTTAAAACCGCCGCCGAGTATCAAATGGTACATGGGCTGGCACTGATTGCAGTGGCAATCTTAATAAAGTGGGGCATTAACTTAAGCATGGCAGGTGGTTTTTTTATAGCGGGTACACTGTTATTTAGTGGCAGCTTATATTTACTGGCTTTAACCGGCTTAAAGTGGCTGGGCCCAATTACACCACTAGGTGGACTGTGTTTTATTATTGGTTGGATAGTTATTTTAGTGCAAGTTGCACGATTTAAGTTTTAAAGAGTTTAAGGGTTAATATGTCTAGTGTTGTGATTTACTGTCGTAGTGGTTTTGAAAGCGATGCCGCTGCTGAAATAACGTTTCACGCCGCCGAGCAAGGGTTTGCTGGGTATGTAAAAGCAAAACCAAATACCGGTTATGTTATTTATGAATGTTTTGAAGCGCAGCACAGCGACGAAATAATCAAAAAAGTTGATTTTAAAAATATGGTATTTGCACGCCAATGGTTTGCCGGTAACCTGATAGAAAATATGCCATTAGAGGATAGAGTGGGCGCTATTGTAGATGCCGCAAAAGACTTTACTTTATGCTCTGAACTACGAGTAGAAACACCCGATACCAACGAGGGCAAGGAGTTACTGACTTTTTGTAAAAAGATATCAACTCCGCTTAAAAAAGCGCTCGAGAAACAAAACACCGTATTGCGTGAACCAAAAGCCAATCGTCCAGTAATGCATGTGCTGTTTTTAGCTAATAATACTGCGTATGTGGGTCACTCTTATAGCTATAACAACTCACCTTTCTTTATGGGGATTCTGCGTTTACGTATGCCAAACGATGGCCCAAGCCGCTCAACCCTTAAGTTAGATGAAGCATTTAATGTATTTATTCCTGAGCAGCAGCGTGAGTCAAGAGTACAAGCTGGGATGCGCAGCGTTGATTTAGGTGCTTGCCCAGGTGGTTGGACTTATCAGTTGGTTCGCCGTGGTATGTTTGTTAGCGCGATAGATAATGGCCCAATGAATGAAAGTTTAATGGAAACAGGGCAAGTAAAACATTTTAGAGAGGATGGTTTTAAATACCGCCCAGAAAAAAGAAACATAACCTGGTTAGTTTGCGATATGGTAGAAAAGCCAACGAAAGTAACTAACTTGATGATTGACTGGGCAGTAAACGCCTATGCAAAAGAGCTTATTTTTAATCTAAAACTACCGATGAAAAAACGCTTTGATAGTGTGTATGAATGTCTAAAAATGATTAGAGAGGAAATGGCGAAGTTCGGTATCAGCTACGAATTACAAGCTAAGCATTTGTACCATGATCGTGAAGAGATAACGGTGCACTTAAACGTAATTAAAGTACCACAAAGCTTATATAGTTAATTGATTAGCGAGTATAAAAAATGGGCCAACAGGCCCATTTTTTTTAACTACGATATTGTGGTCGGTAATGCTCAACCCATAACCGTGTAGCGCCGCACACTGCCACAGGCATCACAATTAAATTTATAAATGGGATAGCGGTTAGCAGCATCACTGCAAAGCCAAACCCGTAAGATAAGCCTTGTTTGCTTTTTAAGTCATTTTTCATTTGAGTGAAGCTAACTTTGTGGTTATCAAAAGCATAATCTTTATATTGCACCGCATACATCCAGCAGGTAAAAAGCACCCAGAGCACTTGGCCTATTACCGGTAACACCCACAATAGAATAAAAAAGCCAATAGCGCGCGGGAGGTAGTAGCAAAGCTTAGTCCATTCTCGGCCTAGCATTCGCGGCACATCTTTGACTAAATCAGCTAATCCATCGTCGTTAATTTTTTGACCAGTTAAATACAGCTCAACTTTTTCACTTAGCAAGCCATTAAAAGGTGCGGCTATAAAGTTAGTAATAACGGTAAATAACATACTGTAACTAAACAGCACCACCAGTACAGCAATTGGCCACATTAACCATTCGAGCCAACTTAACCATTCTGGGAGCATGGTATTTACGGCATTAAAGCCATCACTCAGCCAGCCAAATAAAAAGAATAAGGAGCTACCAAATAATAAAATATTAATAAGTAGGGGGATTAGTACAAAGCGTTTTAGTCCTTTTTGACTAATTAACTTAAACCCGGAAAAAAAATATTCCATACCTTGCGTTATTTGCACACTAACCTCATCGATTATTTATCTTTTGGCTATTATAAATAGCCTGATGATTTTAAACAGTACTTTTAAGTAACAAAGTATTTAATAAATGGTATTTCAAATAGAATGATAATAAATTGCTAGCTTGGGCAATTGCTTTGAATTCTTCGAAAGTGCTTAATGAAATAAAATGCTCGGCAATAGACAAAATTACCATAGATGCTAATTTCAATATTATGTATAGTCAAAAGACTATAATAAATTATTATATAGAATATAGCAGCGCATTTAGCGTAAGTGACTGTTGAGGAATATAATTTGATTGAAATCATGAGAGTCAGAAAGCTGCTTTCTCAGCAACAAAGTATACTATCTAAAATAGCCTTGGGTGCGCCACTTGATGAAGTACTTGAAAATATTTGTTTATCTATTGAGGATCTTATTGAAGACTCCTCTGCAAAGTGCTCTATATTAACACTCAAAGGTGAGCAGT
This sequence comes from Pseudoalteromonas sp. S1610, assembly GCF_005887465.1. GTDB lineage: Bacteria > Pseudomonadota > Gammaproteobacteria > Enterobacterales > Alteromonadaceae > Pseudoalteromonas > Pseudoalteromonas undina. Next base: position 18,350 of record NZ_PNDI01000026.1, read on the forward strand.
TATTTCATAGTGCGGCGCCTAATATTGCAAAGGGTTACTGTGAGGCAATTAATGGCGTACATATCGGCCCCAGTGTTGGCTCATGCGGTACTGCAGTGTATGAAAAAAAGCGAGTAATAGCCTCAGATATTGCAACATCACCCTTATGGGAAAACTATAAAGCGTTGGCATTGAGTTTTGATTTAAGGTCGTGCTGGTCAACCCCTATTATTTCAACACAATCAGACATATTAGGCACTTTTGCAATTTATCATGACAGTGCCAAGTCACCGACACCTCAAGATTTAGAGTTAATAGACTTTTTTGTTGATTTCACCAGTATTGCTTTAGAAAAGCACACAGAGTCACTAAAATCAAAAGTGTTACTTGCAGAATTACAGCAAAGTAATGAAAAGTTTAAAGCCTTCGCAAAAGTACTTCCCGATCTAACTCTTATTTTGAGTGAAGAAGGGGAGTATACCAACGTTTACGGCACTACTAATGAAAGTTTATATTTAAGCCAAGAGCATGTGATTAATCGTAATGTCAGAGATATTATGCCTCCCGAGGATGCTAATCCTATTATGGAGGTAATTGCCAAAACGCTTCAAACTAATGAAGTTCAAGTGTTTGAGTATCAGCTAAATATAAAAGGTAAGCAACTTACATTTGAAGGACGAACAGCCCCGCTTGAAAGTTACCAACCTAATAACCCCTCTCAGCGACATGTAGTATGGATGGCCAGAGATATCTCTACTCGTAAAGCGGCAGAAGAAGAGGTGCAACGGTTAGCATTTTTTGACCCGCTTACAAACCTCCCGAACCGCAGAATGCTCAATGATAAACTCAGTATGTATGTTGAACAAATTAAGCAGTCTGATCACACGGGCGCACTCTTATTTTTAGATTTAGATAATTTTAAACGTATAAACGACTCATTAGGGCACAATGCCGGTGATGAAATACTGGTTGAGCTATCACAGCGACTAACGCGTGTTTTAAACCCAACAGATACCCTTGCCCGTGTTGGCGGTGATGAATTTATCATACTCATTGAGAATGTAGGAGATAGCCATAAGCAAGCGAGTCTTGAATCAGAATTAATGGCTAAAGTGGTACAAAGCGTTTTTTATGACAAGTTTGAGATAGGGGATTTGGCGTTTCAAGTTAGCTGCAGTATAGGTATATGTTTAATTAATAACGCCAATGCTATTAGCGAAAATATTTTAAAATTTGCAGATACCGCCATGTATCGCTCTAAAATGAAGGGTGGAAATAGTAGTAGCTTTTACGATCCTGCATTGCAAACCTTACTGGAAAATCAAACTGAGCTTGAAACAGATATAGTCAGAGCGATTGCATGTGATGAATTTTGTGCTTACTTTCAGCCTCAATTATCAATTGATGGCAGTATTATTGGTGCAGAAGCACTCATACGATGGAATCACCCAACCAAAGGACTAATCTCTCCTAATTCGTTTATTCCGATCGCCGAGCAATTTGGCTTAATTCAAAAGTTACAAAATATTGTATTACGCGATATTTGTATTTTACTGGAAACGCTGCGAGCTCATAACGTACTGAAAAACCAGTTTAATGTGTCTATTAACATTAGCCAGTGTCAGTTTAATTCTTCTACTTTAAAAGGAGAATTGTTTAAAGCGATTGAGACGTATGATGTATTACCCTCACAAATTAAATTAGAGATCACTGAGTCCATGTTAGCGGGTGATTTAATGAGTACGGTAAAGCAAATGAAAGAGCTAAAGTCGCAGGGATTTGTATTTTCAATTGATGACTTTGGTACCGGCTACTCGTGTTTAAAGCACTTGAGTGTTTTACCGATAGACGAACTAAAAATAGATAAAAGCTTTATTGATAAAGTGTTGGATAACGCATCGGGGCAAAGCATAGTTCAGTCTATTATTGGTTTAGGTCATAGTTTAGATATTAATATTGTAGCCGAAGGGGTCGAAAGTGCTGAGCAACTACATATATTAAAGTCTATGGGTGTAAACGCAGTGCAAGGGTTCTTATTTGCAAAACCATTAACACACAGCAATTACTTAAAATGGCATAAAGAGCACCAATAACATCGTGCTTGTTACTAACTGAGGCGACAAGTTTAGTTACCCCAATCAATAAGTCGCTTTGTTTAACCTCTAATTGGGCAGTAACGTTTGCTAACTTACTGCGTTTTAGCTCAAACAGAAATGTATACTTTTTGTTTGTTTGCTAGCTAAGTGTAATGAGTTTTTTACTATTTTGTAACAGTTGCACAAATCATTGCTGTGGCATTGGTTTAGCGTTTTTAACGCGTTAAACTAGTCAGGAATTGGCAATAAGTCTACTTGTTGTGACATTATCTAAACGTAAACACGACAGGTACTTGAAACTTGCTTTTGAGTTGCTTTTTCGTTCGTTGTAACTATGGTTTAGGGTTATGTCATGGTATGTCGCTATGTCGGTAACTGTAAAAAACCATTAGGAGCGATAAATGAATACCACGAAAGCAGCTTTAAAGTCGGGTGAAATACACTCTCCCCGAGTAAAGTTTCTGGAAGGGGTTGATATACCCGTTTTTTTAATCAGTGGCGGTATATTAGTTTTATTTGCCGCGCTGGCACTGTACGACATAAAACTGATGTCGGATTGGATAAACTCTGCCTTCGCCTTCTCCACCAAAATATTTGGCGCCTTTTGGCAAGTTCTGCTGTTATTAACCTTTGTGATTGGCATATTTTTAGCCGTAGGTCGCACCGGTTCAGTGGTGCTCGGCGGTTTAAAAACCCCTGAAATATCTACCTTCAAATGGATCAGTATAATTATGTGTACTTTGCTTGCAGGTGGCGGTGTATTTTGGGCCGCAGCAGAGCCAATGGCACACTTTATTTCTCCGCCCCCGTTATTTGGTGGTGAAACTGGCACAAAGGATGCCGCCTACAACGCTCTTGCACAAAGCTTTATGCATTGGGGCTTTTTAGCCTGGGCTATTTTAGGTAGTTTGACCGGCATTGTTTATATGCATCTCCATTACGAAAAAGGATTACCGCTTAAACCGCGCACTTTGCTTTACCCGGTATTTGGCGATCGCGCAATGAAAGGTGCGCTTGGTACTATTGTTGATGCATGTTGTGTACTCGCTGTGGTTGCTGGCACTGTTGGTCCTATTGGTTTTTTAGGTTTACAAGTGAGTTTTGGTCTAGAAAAATTGTTTGCCATTCCTGATACCTACACCACGCAGGTGGTTATTTTATTTAGCTTAATTGGAATTTACACACTTTCAGCGGTAAGTGGGGTTACCAAAGGTATTCAGCTACTAAGCCGTTTTAATGTTGTACTGGCAGTGTTGCTGATGTTGTTTATATTACTAATGGGGCCAACTGCGTTTATTATCGACAGTTACATTCATTCCTTTGGTTTGTATTTAGATAACTTTATTCCTATGGCTACATTTCGTGCCGATAAACCGTGGCTAGACTGGTGGACTGTATTCTTTTGGGGCTGGTTTTTAGGTTATGGCCCATTAATGGCTATGTTCGTTGCACGTATATCCCGTGGACGTACTATTCGTGAAATGATTTTACTTATTTCTGTGGTTGCCCCTGTGATCACGTGTTTTTGGTTTACTATTGTTGGCGGCTCAGGCATCTTTTTTGAATTAAATAATCCTGGCGTTATATCAGAGCCTTTTGCTGGGCTTAATTTGCCAGCGGCATTGTTAGCCATCACTGAGCAGTTACCTATGGGATTTGTTGTGTCGGTGTTATTTTTAGTACTGACCACTATTTTTGTGGCAACAACAGGTGATTCAATGACGTATTCGGTATCTATGGTAATGACGGGTACCGATCACCCACAAACGTCTATTCGAGTGTTTTGGGGGATTATGATGGGGGTGATGGCGGCGTTGCTTATTTCTATAGGCGAGGGCGGAATTTCAGCCTTGCAGTCGTTTATTGTGGTCACTGCGGTGCCAGTTTCGTTTGTGTTACTACCTTCGTTGTGGACAGCGCCACAAATAGTTAAGAAAATGGCAGACGAACAAGGGCTTTAATAATTGATAAAGAGCGCTAATAAGCGCTCTTTTTCTGGGTACATCATATTCTCACCTTGTTATTGAGCTATTTATTATCCTAGCAATAAACTAACCCACTAAAAATAACTTAACCTAAGTAGGTTGTTCATTCCTATCGATACGGTATAGTTTAAATATATTTAAGCATAACCTTGAGATAAACCATGCAGTTAGTCGACTTAGACCCTTGTGATCAGGATGTGATCAACGTATTTGCTGACATAGATCGACTTATTAGCTCATTATATCCTGTAGCAACTTCACAAGCGCTTACAGTTAATGAGCTTGGTTTACCGGGCGTTTACGCTGTAGGGTTAAAGAATCAAGACGGAATAGTTGCCTGTGGCGCAATAGTAAAGCAATTTGATGGTAGCTGGTATGGCGAAATTAGACGGCTTTACGTAAAACCTAGCTATCGCGGAAAAGGCTTATCGCGGCGTATTATGCAAATTTTATTGCACTATGCAGGCGAAGAAGAAATCCCAATCATAAAACTAGAAACAGGACCAAAGCAAATACAATCAATCCATCTTTATGAGAATTTAGGGTTTGTGCAATGTGCCCCTTTTGGTGAATACACAGAAAACCCGAATAGCTTATTTATGGAGCTTGCGCTCAGCTAATATTGCTTTGTTTGAAGCTTTTATTTATCAATTTCAATCCTAACTCGTTACGAGTAGAAATACTTGTTGGACATGAATCACTATTTTTCTTTTAATGCGCGGCAACTAGCCGAATCGGCATTCATAAATAAAAGAGAAAGATAAATGAAAGAGACAACATCACTAGAACAAGCTCGTACGAGCTACAACGTTCGTCATTGGAGCCAAGGTTTTTTTGGTATTAATGATCAAGGTGATGTGTATGTTGCGCCCAAGGCTGATGCCCCACAGCAAACCATTGCACTAACAGACATTGCTAAGCAACTTGAAGACAAAGGTTTAAGCTTGCCAGCACTTGTTCGTTTTCCACAAATATTACACCATCGTGTGCATAGCCTATGTGGCGCATTTAATACCGCAATAGAAAGCTATGGCTATCCAAAAGACTATTTATTAGTTTATCCAATTAAAGTAAATCAACAGCGTGAAGTTGTTGAAGAAATTGTTGCCAGCCAAGCGCAAGTAGAAAAAAAACAGCTAGGTTTAGAGGCTGGTAGCAAGCCAGAGTTATTAACTGTATTAGCGCTGGCTGAAAAAACCAGTGCGGTCATTGTGTGTAATGGCTACAAAGATAAAGAATATGTGCGCTTAGCGCTGATTGGCGAGAAGCTGGGCCATAAAGTGTATATCGTACTTGAGAAACTGTCTGAGCTGGATATGGTGCTTAGCCAAGCCAAAGAACTTAATGTAAAACCGCGTATTGGTATTCGTGTGCGCTTAGCATCGCAGGGCAAAGGAAAATGGCAAGCAAGTGGCGGTGAAAAATCGAAGTTTGGGTTGTCTGCTTCACAAGTGCTGTATGTAGTAAACCGTTTAAAAGAAACAGATCAGCTTGATTTAGTACAGCTTGTGCATTTTCACTTAGGGTCGCAAATGGCCAATATTCGTGATGTACGCTTAGGTGTAAGTGAAGCTGCGCGTTTTTATTGTGAATTACGTAAGTTGGGTGCACAAATAGAGTGCCTTGATGTAGGGGGCGGTTTAGCGGTTGATTACGACGGTACACGCAGTCAATCACACAACTCAATGAACTACAGTTTAGCCGAATACGCAAATAATATTGTGTACACCATAGGTGATATTTGTAAGCAGTATGAACAGCCTTTCCCTACCATTATTTCAGAGTCGGGAAGAGCATTAACGGCGCACCATGCAGTGCTTATTTCCAATGTAATTGGCACCGAAACATATGCACCAGAAGAAATAGAAGCGCCGGCAGATGATGCGCCGCAATTACTTAAAAATATGTGGATTTCATGGCAACAATTGCATGTACTTACTGATGACCGTGCATTAATTGAGATTTTTCACGACAGCCAAGGTGATTTAGCTGAAGCGCATAGTCAGTTTGCGATGGGATTATTAGATTTAACCCAACGCGCATGGGCCGAGCAAATTAATTTGCGTGTGTGTTATGAGCTTAATAAATTAATGGATAACAAAAATCGTTTCCATCGTCCGATTATTGATGATCTGAATGCGCGTTTAGCGGACAAGTTTTTTGTCAATTTCTCATTGTTTCAGTCATTGCCTGACGCGTGGGGTATTGACCAAGTGTTTCCGGTATTGCCTTTAAGTGGTTTAACGCAAGCTCCACAAAAACGGGCTGTGTTACTAGATATCACCTGTGATTCAGATGGCGCATTAGAGCATTATGTAGATGGTCAAGGCATTGAAAGTACGTTACCAGTACCAGAGTTTACAGCAGATAAACCTTATTTAATGGGTTTTTTCTTAGTAGGTGCCTATCAAGAGATTTTAGGCGATATGCATAACTTATTTGGTGATACGCACAGTGCTATTGTCAATATGGATGAGCAAGGTATTGCTAGCATTACAGAAATTAATCATGGTGATACTGTGGCTGACATGATGCGTTATGTACATTTAGATGTTGAAGGTTTTCAGCAGTCATACGCGCAGTTAGTGAGCGCAAAAATTGCAGCAGATGAACAGCAAAGCGTTTTAGACGAGTTGCAAAGCGGCCTTGATGGCTACACTTATTTAGAAGAGTTATAAGCAATGTCTAGCTTGTTTGGTTGTGTTGACCACTCATTGTACTCAAATGGGATGACGTTTTTACGTCGTCCTATGGTACAAAACATTAACGCGATTGAAGCCGATGTAGTGGTATTGGGTCTACCGTTTGATTTAGCCACTTCAGGGCGCCCTGGTGCCCGCTTAGGGCCTGATGCTATTCGCAGAGCATCGGTACATTTAGCATGGGAAGATACAAAATATCCATGGACATTTCCATTGTTTGAGCGCTTAACCGTGGCGGATGCTGGCGACTTTACCTATCCGGTAGGTGACCCGGAATATTTTACCGCGCAATTGGAAATGGCGGCAGAGCAAATACTTCGCCAAGGTAAAACATTGCTAGGCTTGGGTGGCGATCATTTCGTAACGTTACCACTATTGCGCGCACATGCAAAAATTCATGGCAAAATGGCATTAGTTCACTTCGATGCGCATACCGATACCTATAGCAACGGCTCGCGTTTTGATCACGGCACCATGTTTTATCATGCGCCAATGGAAGGGTTAATTGATGTTAATCACAGTATTCAGCTCGGCATTCGTACTGACTTTGATCAAAGCAGGCATGAGTTTGCAGTGATTGATGCCATGCAAGCCAATGATCTGCATGCGAATGATATTGCAGCTCAGATTATTGAGCGAGTGGGTGATTTACCGGTTTACTTAACCTTTGATATAGATTGTTTAGACCCCGCCTTTGCACCAGGTACGGGCACACCAGTGTGTGGTGGCTTAACTTCTGATAAAGTGCTTAAAATTTTACGCGCACTTAAAGGGGTTAATATGGTGGGAATGGATGTGGTTGAAGTATCCCCGTCGTACGACCAAAGTGAGCTTACCGCCATTGCCGCTGCAACGATTGCCAGTGAATTACTGCATTTGTGGGCACTTAAGCATAAATATTAATTTGTGTTAATGTAGCTTAAAAAGCGCCAATTAGGCGCTTTTTTTGTATAAAAATAAAAGTACTATTAAAACTGCATATTGTGCTTTTTAGCATAAATAAAAAACACCGGGATTTCGATTATGACGTAAGTTAAAAAAGTAAACCAAAACCAATTAACTTCAAATACTAACCAGCTAAATTGCACGCCCGAGTTGTAATAAAGGCTAGATGCAATTAATAGTGTAATGCCCGTTGCAAATAAATCTTGCACCGATACTTTTTTAAAGCTACTGCCTGCAAAGCGCGGATAAATAAATCCGTAGCCAAGCGTTATCATAATGATAACCAATAAGAGCAAATTTAGTTCAGGGGTCATTGTGGTTTATATTGCCTCGCATATTCTATTCGCTCTTGAGAACTTGGGTGCGTTGATAAATACTTTAACCAAGTATCATCATAGGTCCCTTCTTGCGCTTGTAAATTATTTTCCAGTGCTTCAATTGCATCTGCAAAGTCGTGGTTAGAATACCCTAATTTTAAAAGGTTTTTAATCGCATATACATCGGCTTCTTGTTCCATATCTCGCGAAAACGCTTGTTGCAAAAAAGATGAACCAGAGCCAAGCACAACCTCTAATATACCTTCTAAGTCACCAAAAATAACTGCAAATACAACGGTGCTCGCTGCAGCTTGTGCTGCAAGGCGAATGCTGTGATGGTGCTGAACATGACCAATTTCATGAAGTAAAATAGCACGCAGGGCATCAGGGTCATTTTTTAATAGCTCAACAAGTTCGTCAGTTACAACAACCTGACCATTTGGAAGAGCAAACGCATTAGCTGAAAAATAATCAGACTGATAAAAAGAGAGCCTAAACTTTGCACTGTCTAAATTGAGCGAGTTAAGCATTAAACGCCATTGTTGCTGTATTTCTGATTGCTTATTAGTGGAAAGTTGAGAAGGTTCCAATGCGACTTTTTCTATTACACTGAGCGTTTGCTCTCCCATCGTTTCAATTGTCGAGGCAGGTGCTAAGTTAACGCTATAAACGGCTACTGATGGTATTAAGCGGTATAAAATTAACCAAAGTAATAGGGGAATTAGCAGCACGGATGCAACAATAAGAATCTTATTTTTTTCTAAGCGTTCACTGAGTCCATGCTCTTTAAGCGCGAATGGCCACCTAAATTCTACATCTTGAGGAATAAATCGCCCACCATCAGCAAAATTTAACTCTGACGCCATGCCAGGTAACGGGCTATCAAGTTGGCAATTGTCTATTTTTGATGCAAGTAACGTCGTATTCTCAGAGTCAACAAGTGTTATTTGCTCATGGGAAAGGTGTGCATAGCTTTTAATATGTTGGCTGCTATTAGGGTAATAATAACAGCCAAAAATAGGATAATTACTCATTAGGTGAGTGAAATATCAATATCAAACACATTGGCCGCTTCTTCAGCAAATGATGACTGCTCATTTTGTGCAACATCAATCAACGAAAGTGCGCCGCTATAAATAGTGACTTCTGTAACTGATGCTAATAGCTTTGCTCTGCGTACTTTAGCCCAAGGGTAGGCCAGTCCTAAGGTAAATATAATTGCCAGTACATTGGTAAATAGTAAGATGGCATAGTCAATGGCTTTTAAGTTCGAATCAAAGGTAGCTACTTCTGTAAATTCACTGTTATTAAAAATATGATTTCGAATAAGCGAATGATAAACAGCGCCTACCAGTGTTAAAAACGCAACATACAACGTAGCAATTAATAGCGGCACTACAATTGTCGAAAGGCTAAAGTTTTGTGTGTTTAAGTTACCGATAGTTAAGGCACTTGCACCAGCAAAGAAGCCAAAAATAACTAAGCCACCTATTGCAACTCCTAGGGTAATAAGTGCTGCGATGTAATAGCGTTCGCCTTGAAGATTTACTGTAAGTGGTTTATTTCCATAGCTGATGTTTTCATGCATATATTGATCAATTCGCTTTAATACATACGGCAGTAATAGGTGTAATGTGAATACACTTGCAATAGGTAATAAAACAAAGTTAATAAATGCATCGCCGTAATTACCTGAAAAGGCAAAGCGTACATTACGATGGCGAGTCATACGCATATTAAAACGCAGACCTTGGTTGATGATCCACGGCAATAAAAATAAAAAGCCAATAGCAAATAAAAGGCCTATCGCTGGTGCGAGGCTGCTAAGTAAGGTGTAAATTAAAAATGCGATGACCGCTAAAATGCGTCCTTTTAAAATTTGTATTGGGGTCGCTAGATAGTCAAAGCTATGGCCGTCGATACGCGTATGACCGTAAAAATAACGATAGGTGCGAACTTTTGCCCATGCCGAATAAATTCCGAGAGTTATAATACTCAGCAGTATATTAACAATCCATATACCAAAAAATTCGCCGGCTTTGCCGCTAAATTGTACTTTACCGCTAAAAATAGCAGGGGGTGTTTGATTTGACTCAGATGAAGTTGGGTGTACTGGTTCCATTTTAAAAATATATCCATGTTGTTTTTTGTAAATTTACCTTTTTTAGATAAAAAAAACAATCTTTATAATTAGCTAGCTGATTGTAAGTAGGCTATTTTTATTGCTTTTACTGTTTATGGGGCTGCACTTTAAGTCACCTCTGGTATACTGTGCAGATAATTTAATGGGGCTGTCATGATTTCAAAAAACCAACTTAAACTTATTCGCCAGCTTGGCCAAAAAAAGTATCGCAAGCAATTTAACCAATACTTAGTACAAGGCGAAAAAAACGTACTGGAGTTATTAAATAGTCCATTAAAAGTAAACGATGTATTTGCAACGCAAAGCTTTATTGATAATAACCAAAGCGCATATCCTCAAACGCATTTTATTACAGCAGATGAAGAGCAGCTAACAAAGGCCAGTACTTTGGTAAGTAATAATGCGGCTATTGCAATTATTGATATGCCAAGCACCGTATTACCAGATGAAAACAGTTTAATATTAGCCTTAGATGGCGTATCTGATCCTGGGAATTTAGGTACCATCATTCGCGTGGCTGATTGGTACGGTATAAAACATATTGTTGCTAGCACTGACAGTGCCGATCCGTATAACCCAAAAACAATTAGCGCCACAATGGGGTCGTTCGTTCGCGTATCGGTAAGCCAAGTTGAATTGCCTGAATACTTATCTACATTAAACATGCCTATTTATGGTGCATTTTTAGATGGCCAAAGTGTGCATAGCACTAAATTTAGTGGCCAAGGTGTATTGCTTATGGGCAGTGAATCACATGGAATACGCGAGCAGTGTGCAAAATTAGTGAGCAACAAAATAACCATTCCGGCTTTTGGCGGTGCAGAGTCGCTTAATGTAGCAATGGCCACGGGTATTATTTTAGATAATTTTAAACGCCAAGCTTAACTTTTTAGCTATTTATGCGTTAAGTTACTTATAGTAAAAAACAATAATAAATCGGTAATAACAATAAAATGCGCTTAAGCACTATTAAATTAGCGGGCTTTAAATCGTTTGTAGAGCCCACTAAAATTCCATTTCCTGACCAAATGACGTGTGTTGTCGGCCCTAATGGCTGTGGCAAATCAAACGTCATTGATGCGGTGCGATGGGTGCTTGGTGAAAGCTCAGCTAAAAATTTACGTGGCGATGCCATGACCGATGTCATTTTTAATGGCTCTACTAACCGCAAGCCCATTTCGCAAGCCTCCGTTGAATTAATATTTGATAATACCCAGGGTAAGTTACCCAATACTTTTGCTGATCGTAACCAAGTGGCTATTAAGCGTTTGGTGACTCGCGATGGTCAGTCATTGTACTTTCTAAATGGCAGTAAATGCCGAAAACGTGATATTACCGACATATTTTTAGGCACGGGCCTTGGGCCGCGAAGCTACGCTATTATTGAACAAGGGATGATCTCACGTTTAATTGAGAGCAAACCGCAAGAGCTACGTGTTTTCTTAGAAGAAGCCGCAGGGGTCTCTAAATACAAAGAGCGTCGCCGCGAAACGCAAACACGCATAAAAAGCACCCGAGAAAACCTAGAGCGACTGCTTGATGTTCGTCAAGAGTTACAAAACCAGCTTGATAAACTGGCGGTACAATCGGTTGAGGCTAAAAAATATCGCGAACTTAAATCCCAAGAGCGCACCTTAAAGGGGCAAATAGCGGTATTAAAATGGCAAAAATTGCATCAACAACAGCTCGATAAAAGTGCGCAAATAAAAAAGCTGGATGACCAAATCAGCTTCTTTAAAACGGCGCATTCAGGCCATGATGATGTTCTGGCAAGCCTTAATGCTCAAGTGCAAGCTCAACAAGATAAACTCGATGATGCACAGCAACAGCAGCATCATACGCATACTGAATTGACTCGCAGCGAACAGCAGCAGATTAGCATTAAGCAACAAACGCTGTCACTGAAACAAAATTTAGCCAAGTTAGAGCAACAAAAAAACCAAAGTGAAGAAGTCAAAACGCAGCAACAAAGTCTCTACCAAGAGTTAGATGACAACTTGCAACAGGCTGTAGAGCATAACTTAATGTGTAGCGAGCAGGTTATAGAACTTACCGATGAGGTTAATCGGCTGCTGGAGATTAAAAATGCCGACACGTCACAGTGGCAATCACTAACAGAAGACTATCAAAAATTAAATAATCAGCAGTTAGCGCATGCAAATGCAGTAAAACATACAGAGCAGAAAATCAGTTATGTTAAGCAACAACTAACGCAGCTTGATGAGCAAATAGATGAGTTAAAACGCAGTGAGATAGAGCAGCAATTAATTCAGCAACAGCAGCACAGACAAACGCTAACAGAGCAGCTGGCTAACGCGCAAACTGCTCATAGTAGAGGTCAAAGTGCTCAGGCAATACAGCAGCAACAGCTTGATGAAGCTCAGCAACAATGGCAGCATTTATCTCAGCAAGTTAATGAACTAAAAGCCGGTATAGCAGGGCTAAAAACTACCCTTGGACTTGAAAAAAACAGCGATAAAACTTTAACTTTATTCAAGCAGTTAACTGTTCAGCCTGGTTATGAGTTTTTAGTAGAGCAGGCGCTGTCATCACTTGAGCATATTCATGTTTCACCAGGTAAAGCAGAAAATAGCACGTGGCAAATACCCTCACAGTCTGTGGCAAGCAATAGTATTGCTGCCTTTATTAGCGCTGGTATCTACCCAGAGTTATTAAACCATATTGCTTATGATGCCGAGGGTCAAACACACCATCTTAACGATGCCAGTTATATTGCAGTGATGGACAAGCAAGGAGCGTTACATGGTCGAAATTGGCATCTTAGTGGCGAAAAAAATGCAGAAAACTCCTTATTATTAATGCACAAAAAGCTCAAACAGCAAGAAACCTTACTTGAGCAACAACAACAGGCATTGACGGACGCACACTCCACACTTGAAGAACATCAAGCGCAGGCTGCATTAATAACCGAGCAGCAAAACGAGCGCAAAGACACTATTCACCAATTAGCACAACAACTTGCTGTAGCAACAACGCGTGGTGATATGCTCAAAGCGCAAGCTGATCAACATCAGCAACAGGTGACGAAATTACAACAACAACGTCAGCCACTGCTAGAACAACAGCAGCAGTTAAGCGAATTGTTGGGCGAAGAGCTTGATAAAAATGAACAGCTTGCAGAGCAGTTAGAGGCCTTAGCTGTAGAGCTTAACCAAGCCGATAGCACACGAATAAATAGTGATGAAGGTTACAAACAAGCTTTAAATAATGCTGAACAGTATAAAACGCAAGCACATCAGGCAAACCTTAATGAGCAAAAAGTGCGTAGTGAGTGGCAGCTCAGTCAAACCAAGTTGAACCATGCCGAACAAGCATTAACAATGGCTGTAGAAGGAACGCAAGAGCTAATAGAGCAAATTGAGGCGTTACTTATTCCTGAGCAAGAGCTTGCACTAAGTATTGAACAATTATTAGTGCAGCACCAACAAGGCGAACAAACCCTTGTGGATATTCAACAGCAGTTAGCTCAAGCAAAACAAGAATTACAAAACAAACAAGCGAGTTTAAAAACGTCACAAACTGAGCTGGTGGCATTACAAGAGCAACACCAGAAGCTGAGCATTGAAGAGCAAAGCCTATTAATAAAAGCGCAAGCGGTACTTGAGCCACTTAGCGAGCTTAATCAAAATTTAAAACAGGTTTTAGCAGAGCTTCCTGCAGAGTTGTCATTAAACGCAGCGCAAAATCAACTTGCTGGAGTCAGTAATCAGCTAGAGCAATTAGGAGCCGTTAACCTTGCAGCCATTGATGAATTTGAACAAGCTAAGCAAAGAAGTGATTATTTAAATAATCAGCTGGATGATTTAACCCAGGCATTGACAGCTTTAGAAGGCGCTATTCATAAAATAGATCGTGAAACTAAAACGCGCTTTAAGTCTACCTTTGATCAAGTGAATCACGATTTTGGTCAGCTTTTTCCAAAAGTATTTGGCGGCGGCAGTGCTTACTTAGAATTAACCAGTGACGATTTACTCGAAAGTGGTGTTAGTATAATGGCAAGACCTCCGGGTAAAAAAAATTCGACAATTCATTTGTTAAGTGGTGGAGAAAAAGCGCTGAGCGCATTATCATTGGTGTTTTCTATATTCAGGCTCAATCCAGCTCCATTCTGTATGCTGGACGAGGTAGATGCCCCATTGGATGATGCCAACGTGGTTCGTTTTTGCCGATTGGTTGAAGAAATGTCACAATCTGTGCAGTTTATTTATATAAGCCATAATAAAATTGCAATGGAAATGGCGGGTAGATTAACGGGTGTAACCATGGCAGAGCCCGGCGTGTCGCGCATGGTTGCTGTAGATATTGAACAAGCGGTGCAACTTGCACATGCATAATTTTATAGTCATTTGCTAGTTGTTTTGGGTAAAATGATGGCAGTTAGGCATATTAATAATAAAAGGTGAGGGGATGGCCGAAGAATTAAGATGGGTTTTAATTGTGATCAGTGTGTTTGTCATTGGTGGCTTATTAATACACGGTTTATGGTCAGTAAGAAAAAAAGAGAATGCTGAACTCCCTGCAAGCGAGCGAGTTGAACCTGTTCAAGAACAGCAGCCTTCATCTGTGCATACTGAGCCACAAGAGCCAACGTTAGCGCAACGAGAAGAGCCACAAATGAGTGAGTTAAACTTCAGTGCTGATGAGCCACAAATAGATGTTAGCCCAGCTGATACAGCTATTGAAGATGACCTTGAAGTGGTAACCGAAGAGGCTGTTGATACACAACAAGACGCCCCTAAAGATGTTTCAGACTTTGTGATTGTGCATATTCAAATGCCAGAAGGACTGACCATGCAAGGCAGTAAATTACTGCCAGCAGTTAACACGCTAGGTTTTAAATATTCAGAAGAAGGCTTTTTTAATCGCCATCTAGACCCTGCAGGCCAAGGGCCGGTGTTATTTAGACTGGTAAATATGTATAACCCTGGCACGTTCGATATTGATAATATGGAACAGTTTAGCACCGCAGGTGTTAGTTTATTTATGACACTGCCATGTGATGGCGATGGCCTTGCTGCGTTTAATATGCTGCACAGCGCCGCTAAGAAGCTAGCAGATGAATTTGGAGCTGAAATCTTGGATGCTGAGCGAAACGAAATGACGGTAGAGCGTATTCGTCAATATGTTGAACAGGTTCGCGCATTTTCTGCGTAATATACGCATAAGTTAAATTTTGTAAGCCACTGGGCGTTCACTCGTCAAAGTGGCTTTTTTTATGTTTTTGAGGTCTACATGGCAAGCAGCATTAGTGAGCAAATTAATCATCTTCGTACCACGCTTGAGCAACACAATTATAGTTATTATGTGCTTGATACACCCAGCATACCCGATGCCGAATATGATCGCTTATTACGTACTTTGAGCGAATTAGAAACCCAGCACCCTGAGTTTTTAACCGCCGATTCACCTACTCAAAAAGTAGGTGGGGCGGCGCTTGCCAAGTTTGAGCAAGTAGCACACCAAGTGCCTATGTTGTCGCTTGATAACGCTTTTGGTGAAGACGAATTCAGTGGTTTTAATCGTCGTATTAAAGAGCGTTTAATGAGCACCGACGAGCTTACATTTTGCTGTGAGCCTAAACTGGATGGCTTAGCGGTATCGATTATTTATCGCGATGGGGTATTAGTGCAAGCAGCGACTCGTGGCGATGGTTTTACTGGCGAAAATATTACCCAAAATGTAAAAACAATTCGCAATGTGCCATTAAAGTTACGCGGTGATGATTACCCGCGTGAGCTTGAAGTGCGCGGTGAAGTGTTTATGGATAGCGCGGGCTTTGAAAAATTAAATGCCGAAGCAGAAAAGCGCGGTGACAAAGTTTTTGTAAACCCACGTAATGCGGCAGCAGGCAGTTTACGCCAGCTAGACTCAAAAATTACCGCAAAACGGCCACTGATGTTTTATGCCTACAGCACCGGATTGGTCGCCGATGGCACATTACCTGAAGATCATTACCAGCAACTTGCCAAGCTTACCGACTGGGGATTACCACTTTGCCCTGAAACAAAACTAGTTGAAGGCCCAAAGGCCGCGCTTGCCTATTATAATGACATTTTAACGCGCCGTAGCGAGCTAAAATATGAAATAGATGGCGTAGTAATAAAAGTAAATAAAAAAGCCCTACAAGAGCGCCTAGGCTTTGTTGCGCGTGCACCGCGCTGGGCTATTGCTTATAAGTTTCCGGCGCAAGAAGAAATAACACACTTGCTAGATGTAGAGTTTCAAGTAGGGCGTACTGGGGCTATTACCCCTGTTGCGCGACTAGAGCCGGTATTTGTTGGTGGTGTTACGGTATCGAATGCAACGCTGCATAATGCTGATGAAATTGCCCGTTTAGGCGTAAAAGTGGGCGACACTGTGATTATTCGTCGCGCTGGGGATGTGATCCCACAAATTACCCAAGTAGTGCTTGAACAACGCCCAAACGATGCAAAAGAGATTGTGTTTCCAACTATGTGCCCAATTTGTGACTCGCACGTTGAGCGGGTTGAAGGTGAAGCTGTTGCACGTTGTACAGGCGGCTTGGTATGTCAAGCACAGCGCAAACAAGCGATTAAACATTTTGCCTCACGTAAGGCTTTAGATATTGACGGCTTAGGCGACAAAATTGTTGATCAATTAGTTGACCGAGAGCTGATCAAAACCCCTGCTGATTTATTTATTTTAAAGCAGGGACACTTTGAGTCACTTGAACGAATGGGACCAAAATCAGCAAAAAACTTAGTTGCGGCGCTTGATGATGCTAAAACCACTACCTTAGCAAAGTTTTTATATTCACTGGGTATTCGTGAAGTCGGTGAGGCCACAGCTCAGAATTTGGCTAATCACTTTTTAACGCTTGAAAACGTGATTGATGCCAGCATTGAACAACTAATAGAAGTAAGCGATGTAGGTGAAATAGTGGCGAAGCATGTTCGCGGCTTTTTTACTGAAGAGCATAACCTGACAGTGGTAAACGAATTAATAGCGCAAGGAGTAAATTGGCCACAGTTAACAGCGCCATCAGAGCAAGAACAGCCGCTAGCGGGTTTAACTTATGTGCTAACTGGGACGCTTAATACGCTTAATCGTAATGATGCAAAAGCGCGCCTACAACAATTAGGCGCCAAGGTTTCTGGCAGTGTTTCAGCAAAAACAGATGCCTTAGTGGCGGGCGAAAAAGCCGGCTCTAAGCTCACCAAAGCGCAAGAGCTTGGTATAGAAATACTGACAGAGGATGATTTAATTACTTTGTTAGAGACTCATAATGGCTAGTTTTACAAATATACTTAATACCTTGTTAATTGACCTAGGCCAATGGTTACAGGGCTATTTGCCGCATTTATCACTGCTTTTAATGGTGTGCTTAGTGTCGCTGTATGCGGATGACATTTTAAAGTTAACCAAAGGCGTCGTAGCTAGGCGCCACTTTATTATTAGGGTGGCGTGTTTTGTGTTGATAACTGCGTTTGGCTTTGGCTTGTTAGTGGTGTGGTTAAGCCCACTGCTAACTAAAGCTTTACTGTTTTTTGGCACTAAGTGGTTAGCGCTTACCTTATTAGTGGCATTTTTTATTTTGGGCACTATTGCCGATAGGAAAAATCAGTTGTGAGTCGATATGGGCCTGAATACTGGGATAAATATGGTAGCTATCGTACGCCATTAGCGTTTCACTTGAGTATTTTAGTACTATTGCGCGCCTATTTTATTTGGGTAATAGCCGCGTTGAGTCGTCGACCTGAGCTTGATTTAATGTCATTGTTTTTTAGATCAAAAAATGATTTTTTTATTGCTATAGCGATCGGTGCTGTAGCCATTGTACCCACTATTTTATTTTGTTTACGAAGACCAAGAGACTCGCATCAAGCAACACAGCGCTTGGCGCGTATTTGGCGGTATATGCGTTGGCCGCTGATTGCGTGTGCATTAATTGATTTGTCGTGGTTAAGTATTCAGGCTGCCCATAGCCACTATCGCTTCTCATTATTTTTAGCTGTACAAATGGTAATCGTATTGTGGGTGTTGTGGTATTTGGCAAAAAGTCGTTACTTAAGCGTTTTCTTTAGTGATTGGCCCGAGCCGACAGAAAAAACAACCTATAAAAAGTAAGCGAGATTATGCATAGTATCAATAAAAAAATAGCACTAGTAATCGCTTTAATAGGGCTCGTAATTATAGCGTGTGGCTACTTTTTTTCTTTAGGGGAACACCTTTGGTTTAAAGCTGCCTTAGTAATGTGGGTTGTGGTGTTTTGTTCGTGTTGTTACCGATTAACGCCGTTGTTTAAAATGCGCAATCCGCTGCGTAATTTTATTCAACGCGATGCGCAGCACTTATTTGTTTTTAGTTTAACAGGGCTGTTTGATAAAAAAAATGGCCCGCATTGGTTAGTCATCAGTAATATTGAGTCGATAGAAATAAGAAACGATGAGCTAATAGTGCACAGTAATAATGACAGACAATTAAGCGTGAGCATTCCTGGCAGTCAAGCCCAATTGCATGCCTATGTAAACCGTATACTTACAGCAACAGAAAAGCACACTATAGTCTTTAGATAGCGTTGATCGTGGTATTAGCCACAGGCGTACCAGACTACAAGTAAATGATTGCTAGTTAAATTAATAACGTAATGAGGTTGTTATGTTGAAGTGGAACGATATTGTTAATTTTGCCAACCATGGCAATCCAACACCGGTTCGAAAAGTGGTTAAAACAGATCAGCAATGGCGCGAACTGTTAAACGAAGAGCAATATTATGTGACCCGTAAAAAGGGAACTGAACGACCAAATAGTTCGAGTAGTTGTACCTTGTTAGAGCCAGGTAAGTATGTGTGTGTTTGTTGTGACAACTTACTATTTGATGCAGATGAAAAGTTTGATAGTGGCACCGGCTGGCCTTCATTTACCCAACCGGCAACTGAGGAAGCGATTGGTTATGTCATGGATAATAGTCATGGCATGGAGCGAGTTGAAGTTGTTTGTAATGTGTGTGATGCGCATTTAGGGCATATTTTCCCTGATGGGCCACTTCCTACTGGTTTACGCTACTGTGTAAACGCACTGGCAATGAAAAAGCTCTAGGGCCTGTTGACCTCTCAAGGTTAAATTTGCAGCGGTCTGTTTGGGGTTTAGGCAAGGCAGCGCCTATGTGGTGTGGTTACTCCCCATAAATAGGCGATAACGTAGCATTAATGCCAAACAGGCTCTAACTAATCTCTAGTTTCATTTCTTTAGCAATCTGAAGTAGTTTATCGAACCGCTCTGATTGCTCTTCTGCTAAGGGGGATTTTTTTAATAGTTTAAAGCACTTTTGGGCCAACAGACTATTGAAAGAGTCACCATGTTTTTTTGACTTATCCACTAAACATTGCAATAAATTAAGCGCAATACTTGGATTGTGTGGCATGACTCTAAATGCTTGGCTGAATGCCTCTAAGGCAACATTTAATTGGCCGCGCTCAAACTGCTTAACAGCATGATTATTGAGCTCTTTCGGCCCCATTTTAATATCACGTCTTTCACTTTGCTGTTGCTGTATATAACGCAAGTAAGTAGCATCGCTTCTACTTGGGTGACGTTCGCAATGATCAATTATTTGGCTAAATAGCGCTTGCGCCTTTTGGTGAAAACCTAATTCATGCAGTGCTTTTGCCTTGTCTAGGGCACCATCTACTGAACGTATTTGAGTATCGCTGTCATCAAGTTGTTCAATGAGCTGTTTCGCTTTTTTATGTTCATCTTTTAAATAATAAAGGCGTGCATTGAGCACATCGATTTGAGTTTGCGCATTACTGGTTGGGAATTGTGTTTTTAGCTCATTAATATATTTATTTGTTTGACGAGAGATCCTGTTTATTTGGTCGGTTTGATCTGTGGTCAATGCAAAATCAATCCCAGCACGAGCAGCATTTAAATAAATGTCTGGGCTATCATGCATAGAGTACTTAGCATAAGTGGCAATATCTTTTTGAGTTAAGTAGCTGGTTTCATAATCTCTATTAATGAGCGATACGCTGTTCAGTGATTTTTGACGGTCTATATTACGTGGAGCAATGTGTGCCGCTTGGCTTAAAAAGTCTTGGGCTAAATCAAATTGGTTTAGTTTTATTTCTAAACGCCCTAATAAGTCTAAGGCTATAAGACGCGTTTCATTTCGTTCAAGCATTGTTTTAAGCATGCGTTGAGCTAAAATATGCTCATTGTTAGCAATTAAGGCTTCTACCAATCCTACTTTTGCCCATGCAAACTTTTGCATATTCAAAACTGACTTAAAAAAATCTTTCGCTTCTTGGTTTTGTTTTAGCGCCAGTAAAATATTGCCTTTTAATCTAAGTAGAATAGGGCTGTATTTATTACTTTTATCGAGTTGGGCATTAATTTGTTTCAATGCTTTAGACTGGTTATCGTCATCAATTAAAGTGTATATAGCTTTTAAGTCGCTTTTACGTTTGAGAATACGCTCTATGCGCACTCTTAACTCTTGTACAGAGAAGGGTTTTACTAAAAAGTCATCGGGTTGAAGTTCTAATACACTGTGAACTAACTCTCCGCTAGTTTCCGCAGATGTAAAAATAAACCCAGTAGAGTGTTTTATTAATGCTTTAGCGCGTAATTCTTCATAAAGCTGGTAGCCATCTTGGCGTTTGCTTAGATTAAAAGAGCAAATTACCAAGTCAAATTCTTCATGTAAGCATTGCTCTTTTGCCGCTAGAGCATGATCTGCAAAACGCATATGTCCAAAGCCAATTTTTTCGAGCGACTGTTTCATGTAGCTTTGAGCAAGTGGCTGCTCTTCTACAATCAGTATTTTTGCTTCATTGAAAATATTTTTAGACATTGGCTTAAGCGTAATTGAATTTAACACAGACTATAATCAACAGTTTAGACGCTTACAAGGTAATTTAAAGATTCGCCTCGAAGATGAGAGCTTATTAAGCAAATTAATTCTAAAGGTTTATATTTTTATCTTAAAAGAGCTAAAAACCCATTTAAAGTAAATGAATAGCACGCGTAATAAAGTAAGTTTAAACAAAATGATTTTGGAGATAATAAAACTCGGAAGATAGATTTTTGGTATGTGATTGGAATACTGATTTTTTGAAACCGAAGAATTACTTGGTAACGAATTTCTAAATGGTAATTTATACTGAACTTGAACTAAAAGAGTGGAGGATAATGAATATTAAAATGGAAGGTGATACTGGAGGATTTAGATTTTTGTAATATGCACCATTCAAAGAATGGTGGGTCGTACTGGACTTGAACCAGTGACCCTCGCCTTGTAAGGGCGATGCTCTCCCAACTGAGCTAACGACCCATATTACAAATTT
>NZ_PNDI01000027.1:0-30311 GCF_005887465.1 Pseudoalteromonas sp. S1610
AGCCGTACGCGGAAGCTTTGCTCGGTTTTTACTTAGCCCACTAGGTTACAAACCTCGCGCCGCGATTAAACCGCCCCTAGTTTGAACAAATTTTAATCCGTAAAGGGCAACAGACCCTAATATTAACGGCATTTATCGCCGCCACCTATGTAATACCAACCAGCGCCGAGTTATACTCGGCGTGTTTTGTTTTAATTAAGAGCAAGTATGTCTACACAATTACGAATTTTTAAAGCTGATGCGGCATTAAAATGGTTTAAAGCGGGTTGGCTAATTTTTAAAACTCAGCCATTAACTTTTATTTTTATGCATTTGTTTATTGGCATTGTTGGCTTGTTGTCGTTATTTTTGCCGGTATTACAAATAGCTGCAGCATTGGCTACACCATTTTTAACCGCTGGTTTTTATCAAGCCGTGCTTACCAAGCAGCAGGGCGGAAAAATTATGTTAGCCGATATTTTGAAGCCCTTTTCAGCCAAAGGAAATCGCTTAGGCTTATTTCGCTTAGCGCTTTATCAAATGGGTGCCGGTATTTTAATTGCCTTGCTCGCCAATGGGTTATTTGCTGATGCAATGGCGGTTATGACACAGCCTGGCCTAGATCCAAACACCGCTGTTAGTCAAATGCTTGAGAGTATTTCGCTTGCTAACGTGGCATTGTTTTTAATTGCGCTCTCTATTTACTTTACTTCGTTTGCCTACGCAGTACCGCTGGTTTATTTTAATAAAGAGCAACGTATTTTAAATGCCTTAAAAAGTTCGTTTATGGTGTTTTATTATAATATTTTACCATTAAGTGTTTATGGTATTATTTGCGCATTATTAATGGTGTTGTCGATGTTCTTATCGCTACTACCGCTGTTGATTTTAATGCCAATTTGCTACATTAGTTTCTTTGTATCTTATCAGGCTATTTTTATGCCCGTTGTGCCACCAAGTGATGACAGTAACATTAAGCCTTTAAGTAGCGAGCAAAGCGGACGCTTTGACGCTTAATGGATGATACGTTAAAACAAAAGTTAAAAAACTATGTGCTTTGGTTGCTTGGTCGGCAAGAGTATTCGCGCCGTGAGTTAACCCAAAAGTTACAGCAAAGAGAAGCAACCGACGAGTTCATAGAAAACCTGCTTGATTGGTGTGAAAAGCACAATTTTATTAACGAGCAGCGTTACTGTGAAGGGTTTGTCAGAAAACACATATTTAAATGCCATGGCTTAAAGCGAATTCAAAGTGAGGCCATGAGTAAAGGGATTAATAGAGCACTGCTTGAAACAGTGGTTGATGAGCTGGAAATAGATTGGTTTGAGCTCGCGCAGGAAGCGTACAACAAAAAATATTCAACGACACCGGCAGACCTCGAGTACAAAGAAAAAGCTAAGCGCGTGCGCTACTTAATGTATCGAGGTTTTAGCTATGATCAAATAAATTTTGCAATGCAAGCACAGTAAATACAGGTGAGACTTTCACATGCAGCACATGACTACCGCACAAATTAGGCAACAGTTTTTAGACTTTTTTGCCAGCAAACAACATCAAGTTGTTCCTTCTAGTTCGCTTATACCGGGTAACGATGCCACGTTGTTATTTAATAATGCCGGTATGGTGCAATTTAAAGATGTATTTTTAGGCGCCGAAAGCCGCCCTTATACACGCGCAACTAGCTCTCAGCGTTGTGTGCGTGCTGGTGGTAAACACAACGATTTAGAAAATGTTGGTTACACAGCACGTCATCATACCTTTTTCGAAATGCTAGGTAATTTCAGCTTTGGTGATTACTTTAAGCAAGATGCAATTAAATTTGCGTGGGAGTTTTTAACTGAGGTTGTAAAACTACCAAAAGAAAAGCTGTTAGTGACCATTTACCATGATGACGAAGAAGCCTTTGGCTACTGGGCTAACGATATAGGTTTACCTGAAGATCGTATTATTCGTATTGCAACGAGCGATAATTTTTGGTCTATGGGTGATACCGGCCCTTGTGGTCCATGTTCTGAAATATTTTATGATCACGGTGAGCACATTTGGGGTGGTCCTCCGGGCACTCCTGAAGAAGATGGCGACCGTTTCATTGAAATTTGGAACTTAGTATTTATGCAATACAACCGTCAAAGCGACGGGACTATGGAGCCACTTCCTAAGCAATCTGTTGATACTGGTATGGGCCTTGAGCGTATTTCAGCTATTTTACAAGGTGTGCATTCAAACTACGAAATCGATTTATTCCAAGGCTTAATTGCCGCCGCTGCAAGCGTTACTAATGCACAAGATATGGATGATAAGTCGCTTCGCGTGGTTGCGGATCATATTCGTTCGTGTGCGTTTTTAATTTCAGATGGGGTTATGCCATCAAACGAAGGCCGTGGTTATGTATTGCGTCGTATTATTCGTCGTGCAGTACGTCACGGTAATAAGTTAGGTGCTAAAGGCGCGTTTTTCTATAAATTGGTTGCTGCACTTATTGAGCAAATGGGTCAAGCGTACCCAGAGCTTGCTAAGCAACAAGAAATTATTGAAAAAGTACTACGTATTGAAGAAGAGCAGTTTGGTAAAACGCTTGAGCGTGGTTTAGCTATTTTAGAAGAAAGCCTAAGTGATTTAACCGGGGATGTGATCCCAGGTGACTTAGTATTTAAGCTTTACGATACCTATGGTTTCCCTGCCGATTTAACAGCTGATGTAGCGCGTGAACGCCAAATGACCATTGACCATCAAGGTTTTGAAGCATGTATGGCAGTGCAACGTAAAACAGCACAGCAAGCGGGCAAATTTGGTGCAGATTATAATGAGCAATTAAAATCAGATAAGCACACTGATTTTAAAGGCTACGATAGTAATCATTACCGTGGCACTGTAGTAGAAATTTTTGCCGGTGGCGAATCTGTATCGTTATTAGAAGATGGTCAGCAAGGTATTATTGTTTTAGACCGTACTCCGTTTTACGCTGAATCAGGCGGCCAAATTGGTGATAGCGGAACAATTACTGTTGCCGGTGGTGAGTTTAATGTAACGAATACCACTAAATTGGGTAATGCTTTTGCTCATCATGGAACAGTACAAGGGCGTATTGGCGTTAACGATAAAGTGGATGCGACAATTGACGATGCGCGTCGTGAAAGCATTAAGAAAAATCACACAGCTACGCACATTTTACATGAAGCATTGCGTCAGCTTTTAGGTGAGCACGTATCGCAAAAAGGCTCACTTGTGCAGCCAGATCGTCTGCGTTTTGACTTCTCACATTTTGAAGCGGTGACCAAACAAGAACTGCGCGAAATTGAACGTGTAGTAAATGACGAAATTCGTCGTAACTTTGCACTTAATACTGAGCTAATGGCAATTGATGATGCTAAAGCAAAAGGTGCTATGGCATTGTTTGGCGAAAAGTACGATGACGAAGTACGTGTAGTAACCATAGGTGATTACTCAATTGAGCTTTGTGGTGGTACACACGTAGAGCGTGCAGGTGACATTGGTTTATTCAAAATTGTATCTGAAAGCGGTATTGCTGCCGGTGTTCGTCGTATTGAGGCGGTAACCGGTGCAGAAGCAATCGCTTATGTTAATGAACAAGAACAGCAATTAGCAGATGTTGCAGCGCTTGTAAAAGGTGACAGTGCGTCAGTACTTGAAAAAGTAACTGCCTTACTTGAAAAGTCGAAAGGACTTGAAAAGCAAGTTGCCCAACTTAACGATAAACTAGCCAGTGCGGCAGGTGCATCGTTACTTGATTCAGTGGTTGAAATTAATGGGGTTAAATTGTTAGTTGCCAACGTTGAAGGAACTGAATCAAAAGCGCTTCGTGGCATGGTTGATGATCTTAAAAATAAGATTGGCTCAGGCGTTATTGCTTTAGGTGTTGCCAGCGGTGATAAAGTAAGCCTAATTGCGGGTGTAACTAAAGACTTGACCGGTAAAGTAAAAGCGGGTGAGTTAGTTAACCACATGGCAGGCCAAGTAGGTGGTAAAGGCGGCGGTCGTCCAGATATGGCGCAAGCGGGTGGTTCTGAGCCACAAAACTTAACTGCAGCACTTGATAGCGTAACAGCTTGGTTAACTGAGCGTACTTAAGCTTAAGTGGCACTTATAGTTCAAAAATTTGGCGGCACTTCGGTAGGCTCAATAGAGCGTATTGAAGCGGTCGCCGACCTTGTTGTTAAAACTAAGCAACAAGGCCACCAAGTGGTGGTGGTGCTTTCGGCAATGTCGGGAGAAACCAATCGCTTAATTAATCTTGCCAAACAAATCGACTCTCGCCCGAGTAGTCGTGAACTCGATGTATTACTCAGTACCGGTGAACAAGTCTCTATAGCTTTATTAGCGATGGCGATTATTAAACGCGGCCATTCTGCGGTAAGCTTGTTAGCCGATCAGGTGAATATATTAACCGATAACATGTTCGGTAAAGCCCGTGTAGAGGACGTGGCTGCAACGCGTTTAAAACATGAACTTGAACATAACCGTATTGCTATTATTGCCGGCTTTCAGGGGCGCGATATTGAGGGCAACGTGACTACGCTTGGGCGTGGTGGCACCGATACCTCTGCGGTTGAAATAGCGGGTGCAATAAAAGCGGATGAATGTCAGATCTATACTGATGTTGATGGCGTATATACAACAGATCCTCGTATTGAACCTAATGCACGACGTTTAAGCCATGTAACCTTTGCCGAAATGCTTGAGCTGGCTAGTTTAGGTGCTAAAGTGCTACATATTCGCTCTGTAGAGTCGGCTGGTAAGCACAATGTACCATTAAGAGTGTTATCTAGCTTTAAACCTGATGAAGGTACATTAATTAGTTTTGAGGAGAGCGATGTGGCGAGTAACGTTGTGTCGGGTATTGCATTTAATCGAGACGAGTGTTTGATTAAGGTACATGGAGTACCGCAAGGCACTAAAGCGCTTGCAAAAATTTTGAAACTTTTTGCAGATAATGGCATCGAAATAGATATGATTAATCAAATTAATCATAAAGTTGAAAAAGTCGACTATGCTTTTACTGTGCATTTAAATGATTATTTAAACGCACTTGATTTGTTAACGGCTGAGCAACAGCAATTTGACGCACAGGCAATTGACGGATTAACTAATGTGGCGAAAGTGTCAGCTGTAGGTATGGGGATGAAATCTCATTCTGGGGTAGCGAGTTTATTTTTTGATTCGTTAGCACAAGAGAATATTGATGTGATGTTTGTTTCAACCTCAGAGATAAAGATTTCAGTTTTAATAGATGAAAAATACCTCGAGCTGGCTGTTCGTGCATTACATAAGACATTTTTAACAGAAAATGAATAGATTGAGAGTTTTTACTTACTTTTTAGTCTAATTTTAATTAAAATGTGTGTGCGGAATCTTATAATTTTATTGGAACATGGGAGCAAGAGAATGCTAATACTAACTCGTAGAGTAGGCGAGACCCTGATGATTGGTGACGAAGTAACCGTTACTGTTCTGGGTGTTAAAGGAAATCAAGTTCGTATCGGTGTTAACGCACCTAAAGACGTATCAGTTCATCGTGAAGAAATTTACATGCGCATACAAGCTGAAAAGTCTAACCCTAATCCGGGCAATGCTTAATCAACATAGTATAAAATGTGCTAGTTAATAACTATGACATTTGTAAAAGCCACTCATTGAGTGGCTTTTTTGTGTATAAAATCAATCGTTTCTTCGTCGAGTATTGCCTTAGAAATGTATTGCATACCGCTTTTACTTTTTAACAATAGGCCGCAATCTGTAGTAATTACTTCATTAATGTCGTGCCAAGCTAACTGGTAATTCTTGTAATGATTGGTTGATTTTATTCCGTCCTCGTCGAAGGTGAGAGTGACTTCAGAACCAGATGCTCTGCTAAGCATTTGTCTTGTTACCCACCAAGGACGACGATAATAAAAGGCAATACATTCAAGTAAAGCTAACATAAGCAAGAATGTACCAAGGTAATGATCGCCTAAACCATAAATGCCAAATAACCCTAAAACCACAAGTAGCGCCAATAAAAAGTATTTAGGTTGTGAACGCTTACTATAAGGCAGCGATTGGTCGAAGCATTCATAAAAATAAGGTTTATCGAGTTTATAAGTTGTTGTAAAGACCATGTGTTTGCACTTAAAAGCTATTTTTTATTATTTTAGCCTAATGCGCAGCTTAAAAGGGGAAATGACTAGAAACTATTTATATTTTAGGCATAAAAAAACGACCCGTAGGTCGTTTCTTAGCTAAATAAATAATATTAGCAATTTGTCTCTTCGGCATTAACGCCTTCTTTTACTTCTTCACAGGTATCTTCTACCTTGTTTTGAACATCTGTCACGGCTTCGTCAATACGCTCACCGGCTTCTTCTGCATGATTGTCTTCACAACCCATAATAAATGCACTTGCGAATAGACCAATAGCTGCTGCTTTAAGTGTTGATGATTTCATAATGTAATTCCTTGTATATAAATTTAAAAAGAGAGTTCGTTGTTTCTTATCTACCTGGGGCTTTTACCACGTAAAGCGCCAGAGACAAGTGAAATAACCAGTAAAACTAAAAAGATAAAAAATATGATCTTAGCAATTCCTGCTGCGGCTCCTGCAATACCACCAAATCCTAAAACGGCTGCGATTAGTGCGATCACCAAAAATGTAATTGTCCAGCGTAACATTGTCATCTCCTTGATTTATCTAAGTGTTAAAGTGTTGTTTTTATATAAGCGAGTAATGTGCCAGTATTTTATTTTGTTTTAAATCAATGGCTTATTTTGTTTTTTCGCGATTGGCTTTATATTGAGTTGGTAATTTTTACGATCTTATCGGTAACTTATTCACAGTTGTCTCTGATGAGATAATAAATAGTTGTTGCTTTTTTTATTTTGGTAAGACCAATTAACATTTGTTTTGAAGGTTATTAGTGGGTTAGCACAATAGGTTTGTTTTATATGTGTTTTTACAAAGTATTAGTGTTTTTATATATTCTTTGTTTATAACGAACATTTTTAGCATCTATATATCTGGGTTAAATAAGCTATTTTAGGTGGTGTTAACCTTATTGGTGATATGTTACTTTTAGATTAATTGGTTTTACCAATTTACAACGTGTAGACAAAAGAATAGTTTTTGTTACTATTGGTGAATAGTTATTTAAATAAACCGATTTTTTATGTATTTGGTTTTAAACAGGGGAGAATTATGGATATAGGGGCTTTACTCACAACTGCAGGCAATTTAATGCTAACAGGCATGGTGGGTGTGTTTGTATTTCTTTCTTTATTGATTGGTGCAGTGACACTCATGTCTAAGCTGGCTAGCAAGTTTTCTCAGCCAGAACTAGAAGCATCACAGAGAACACCATCTTTTAAATCTCAAGGTGTGCCAAATGAGCACATCGCTGCAATTAGTGCTGCCATTGCTCAGTACAAAACAAATAATAATTAGAGGAGCATACCAATGGCTAAATTAAAAATAACAGAACTCGTACTTCGTGACGCACATCAGTCGCTCTTAGCTACCCGCATGCGATTAGACGACATGTTACCTATTGCAAAAAAAATTGATGACGCAGGTTATTGGTCTATAGAATCTTGGGGGGGAGCTACCTTTGATTCATGTATTCGTTATTTAGGTGAAGATCCATGGGAGCGTATTCGCGCGCTTAAAAAAGCGATGCCAAATACACCACAGCAAATGCTACTTCGTGGTCAGAACTTATTGGGATATCGCCATTATGCTGATGATGTGGTTGAGAAGTTTGTTGAGCGCGCTCACAAAAATGGCGTAGACGTATTTCGTATTTTTGATGCCATGAATGATGTACGTAACTTAGAAACTGCCATAAAAGCGGCGGTTAAAGTAGGGGCACATGCACAAGGTACAATTTCTTACACAGTAAGCCCTGTACATACATTAGATATGTGGTTAACACTTGCTAAGCAGCTTGAAGAATTGGGTTGTCATTCAATTTGTATTAAAGATATGGCGGGATTGCTTAAGCCTTACGATGCAGAAGAACTCATTAAAGCGTTAAAAGAAACGGTTTCCATACCTATTGCTATGCAATGCCATGCAACAACGGGTTTAAGCACCGCTACTTATCAAAAAGCGATTGATGCCGGCATTGATATGCTCGACACAGCTGTATCGTCTATGAGCATGACTTATGGCCATTCAGCAACTGAAACAATTGCTGCAATCGTTGAAGGGACCGAGCGTGACACCGGGCTTGATTTAAACCACCTAGAAGAAATTGCCGCTTACTTTAGAGACGTACGTAAAAAGTACGCTGCGTTTGAAGGCAGCTTAAAAGGTGTCGATGGCCGAATTTTATTAGCCCAAGTACCAGGTGGTATGTTAACTAACATGGAAAACCAGCTTAAAGAGCAAGGTGCTGCTGATAAACTAAACGAAGTGCTACTTGAAATTCCACGAGTACGTGAAGATTTAGGCTTTATTCCACTCGTTACACCTACCTCACAAATTGTTGGTACTCAAGCGGTATTAAATGTACTCACTGGTGAGCGTTATAAAACCATTACCAAAGAAACTGCTGGCGTATTAAAAGGTGAGTATGGTTCAACACCTGCACCAATGAATAAAGAGCTTCAAGAGCGCGTACTTGATGGCAGTGAAGCAATTACCTGTCGCCCTGCAGATATTATTAAACCTGAACTTGAAACTTTAGAAGCTGAGTTAAGCAAGCTTGCGCAGGAGCAAGGGCTAACTTTAGCCGATGAGCAAATTGATGATGTGCTTACCTATGCATTATTTCCGCAGATTGGTTTGAAATTTATTAAAAACCGTAACAATCCTGATGCATTTGAGCCTGTTCCTAGCGCTGATGATAACGCCAATAAAGCACCTGAAAAATCAGCGGCAAACAATAAAAGCGTTAAGGCAGAGCAATACAGCGTTAAAGTAGACGGTAAAGTATACGATGTCGTGGTTGCTCAAGGTGGTGAGCTTAAAGAGGTGACGTTAAAAGACTCAGAGCATATTCCACAGTCAGCATCGGTTGCCTCGGGTGAAACTCTAAATGCACCACTGGCCGGTAATATTTTTAAAATTAAAGTAAAACCCGGTCAGGTAGTCAATGAAGGTGATGTGGTAATTATTATGGAAGCCATGAAAATGGAAACCGAAGTACGCGCCATGCATACCGGTACGATTGCTGAGGTGCTTGTTTCTGAGGGCGATTCAGTGTCAACCGGCGATGCAATGATTGCACTAGCTTAAGGAGTAAATAGAGGATGGATGGTATTTTAAACCTCTGGCATGCCACAGGCATTGCTAACTTTACATTTCCTGGGCTGATCATGATTGCCGTTGGTTGTTTGCTATTATTTTTAGCAATTGCCAAAAACTTTGAGC
This sequence comes from Pseudoalteromonas sp. S1610, assembly GCF_005887465.1. Lineage (GTDB taxonomy): Bacteria > Pseudomonadota > Gammaproteobacteria > Enterobacterales > Alteromonadaceae > Pseudoalteromonas > Pseudoalteromonas undina. The sequence goes on from NZ_PNDI01000027.1 coordinate 9,344, forward strand.
CGTTATTACTACTGCCCATTGGTTTCGGAGCTATTTTAACTAATATTCCAGTAGCTGGTTTATCAGATCCAGGTGGCTTACTTTACTATGTTTATTATGTTGGTATTGATACCGGTATTTTTCCGCTATTAATATTTATGGGAGTGGGGGCCTTAACTGATTTTAGTGCCTTGATTGCCAACCCGCGTATGTTGCTATTAGGTGCGGCAGCGCAGTTTGGTATTTTTGCGACGTTATTTGGCGCTATTTTACTTAACTTTATTCCTGGATTTGAATTTAGCTTACAAGATGCTTCTGCAATTGCGATTATTGGTGGTGCAGATGGGCCAACCGCTATCTTTTTAGCGTCAAAGCTGGCCCCTGATTTACTGGGCGCTATAGCGGTGGCTGCGTACTCGTACATGGCGTTGGTTCCTATTATTCAGCCACCTATCATGCGTGCGTTTACAACGCCTGAAGAACGCAAAATTCAAATGCCAGAACTGCGTAAAGTATCTAAAAAGGAAAAAATTATTTTCCCACTGATGGTGCTTACCTTAACTGCTATATTCTTACCTGCGGCAATTCCGCTGGTTGGTATGTTCTGTTTAGGTAACTTAATGCGTGAGTCGGGTGTAGTTGATAGGCTCAGCAACAGTGCGCAAAACGAAATCATTAATATCACCACTATATTTCTAGGACTTGCAGTGGGCTCTAAACTTGCTGCCGAGCAGTTCTTAACAGTAGAAACTATTGGTATTTTGGTACTGGGTGCACTGGCGTTTGCTATTGGTACAGCCTCAGGTGTATTTATGGCTAAAGGCTTAAATAAGATATCAAAAACCCCCATAAACCCATTAATTGGTGCTGCGGGTGTATCCGCTGTGCCTATGGCAGCACGTGTTGTTAATAAGGTTGGGCTTGAAAATAACCCGCATAACTTCTTATTAATGCATGCCATGGGGCCTAATGTTGCAGGGGTGCTTGGTAGTGCTGTTGCGGCAGGTATTTTACTCGCTCTTGTGGGTTAAATATAATTTAGACTCAACCTATTAGCGCAGTTTACTGCGCTTTTTTTTGCATAAAATTCACTGTTTTGACTTAAGCGGTTTCTTGTATAGGGTTTTTTGTTTAAAGTAATCACTCTTCATTTTTTAAAGGGCTGTCAAAATGTTACACACTCCGCTGGCAAAATATCTCCCGAATGTAAGCAAACTTGTTTTCGGCTGTATGGGTTTGGGAGGCGCATGGAATAAAGATGCGATTACCAGTGCGCATTTACAACAAACTCATTCATGCATAGATGCCGCCATTGAAGGCGGAATTAATTTTTTCGATCATGCTGATATTTATACCTTAGGCAAAGCCGAACATGTTTTTGGTCAAGCTCTGGCTGAGCGACCAGAACTTAGAGAGAAAATGTATATTCAGTCTAAGTGTGGTATTCGCTTTGCTGATGATAAAAACCCACAACGTTATGACTTTTCAGCTGATTGGATTGAGCGCTCAGTAGAGGGCTCATTAAAGCGATTAAATACCGAATATTTAGATATACTTATGCTGCATCGCCCAGATCCTTTAATGGAAGTAGAGGAAGTTGCACAAGTATTTAGTTGTTTAAAAGAAAGTGGCAAAGTGCGTCATTTTGCGGTGTCTAATATGTCGCAATATCAAATACGGTTTTTGCAACGCGCTTTAGATATGCCGATTGTGGCAAATCAAATCGAAGCGAGTTTACAAAAACATCAATGGGTTGATGAAGGCGTTTATGTGGGTAATGCTGATGGCAAGGATATTAACTTTACCCCAGGCAATATTGAATATTGCCGTGAGCATGAAATTCAGATTCAAAGTTGGGGCAGTTTATGCCAAGGCTTATACTCTGGTGGTGATTTATCAAAGGCCTCGCCTGCAGATATTAATACCAGTATTTTAGTCAGTAAGCTTGCCATACTTTATGGTACAACAGCTGAAGCTATCGTATTAGCATGGTTGTTGCGCCACCCAGCATCAATTCAACCAATTATTGGCACTACTAATATAGAGCGTATAAAAGCATCCTGTGATGCGGTTAATGTTAACTTAAGTCGTGAGCATTGGTATGAGCTATATATCAGCGCGAAAGGCTGCGCTTTACCATAACCTAGTGTAGGGTGATGATATGAACATATTTGTTATTTTAATTAGCTTAGTCATTGCTTTGGTGATCATTATTCCGTTACTGGAAAAATACCAAAGTAAAATGGGGCTTGAGAGCGCTACTAAATATAGTAAGTATATTTGGCCACTGGTGATGATCTCTTTGGTTGTGCAGCTTATTTATGTACTCGTAAATTAACTCTGAAATTTAGCACCAAGCAGCTTAGATACAATGGGTAATTCGTGAAACTATTCAAATATCTATGCTGGTTGGTATAATCATCACATACAAAAAAGCCTTTGCGGGTTATCCCTGCAAAGGCTTTTTTATTTAATTATTAAACTCTTTATTTAAGTGCCAACTGAAGCTCTCTGTTACGCTCAAGTTGCGCAATAAAGTTATCAGCAATAGGCTTAAACTTAGCAAGCTCTGAGCGTGGTAATGGCTCAGATTTAGGTAGTTTCACAGTTTTGGGATTACGATGAACACCGTTAACTAAAAACTCATAATGTAAATGTGCCCCAGTTACTCGACCTGTTGAGCCTACAGTACCAATTTTCTCACCTTGTTTGATTTTTTGCCCTGTTCTAACTAGGCGTTTGTTAAGGTGCAAGTACTTAGTAACGTATTGTGTACCGTGGCTTATAAATACGTAATTACCGTTATATTTACTGTAGCCCGCTTTGATAACTTTACCATTACCTGATGATACAACAGGCGTGCCTGTACGCGCAGCGTAGTCAATACCTCGGTGTGCTTTTACTTGTCCTGTAACAGGGTGTAAGCGGCGAGGATTAAAGCTTGAGCTAATATATTTAAAGTTAACAGGTGCACGTAAGAAGGCTTTTTTCATACTACGCCCTTCAGGGGTATAAAAATTACCGTCTGTGTGTCGAATTGCTGTGTAACGTTCGCCTTGGTTTATAAATTCTGCGGCAATAATTTTACCGGTGCCAATAAATTCACCGTCAACAAAATGAGATTCATATATTAAGCCAAATTCATCACCTTTACGGATGTCATTTGCAAAATCCACGTCCCAACCAAATATATCGGCAAAGTTCATGATTTGGCGTTCACTTAAACCTGCAGCGATCGCTGACGTCCAAAAACTGCTAGAAATTTCCCCACCGGCGGTTTTGCTCAGTGTTTCTATTTCTTTGCTGTCAATTGAAGTATCGTATTGGCCTTCGTCATTAAGGGTGACATATAAGGTATCTGTTTTAGATATAACGTAACGTAACTGAGCCAACGAACCATCTTTTGCAGTAGCAAAGCTTAGTGTTTCACCTGGATGAATTTTGGTAAGCTTGCGTGTTTCAGCATTTGTGTTAACCAGTTTGTAAAGCGTTTGCGCAGAAAAACCAGCGCGCTTAAAAATGTTCGCTAAATTGTCACCATTTTTAACAAGGTGATCGACAAAATCATATTCTGGAAGTTTTTGCGCTGCATGCTCTGAATTTAAGTCGGTGAGTTTTTCGTTTTCACCTACTTTTATTTGTAATTCGTAACGCTTACCAATTTCTAGCGTGTTCTCGCTATTGTCTTTGGATGCAGTGGCTTTTTCAGAAGGTAAAAAGGCTAAGGCAACAATAGCAGAAACCAAACCTAGAATAAGCATTTTGTGTTTTTTGGGGAGCGTGTTAACCACGTGGACCATAACGTGCCTTTTTCTGCTGTCAAGATAATAAATAGATTATATTGCAGGATATAACGAATAATCTATGAATACTAGTATTTTGTAGATTTAAACTCGCGTTAAATTAAGCTAAAATCATAGGGTATTCAGGCTGTTTGTGTTTAAAGTTGAATAACAGCACTATTTTATATCCTTGGATACTTTGCTTTTTCATCGTAATGTTAAATTAGCTTTTAAAACGATTTAATAGCGAGAAGTGATTAATTTATAAACTGTTTTTTGGGCTTTTATAAACACCTTTAGTGTATTATTAATCGCTCTTTTATATCCCATTTTAGAACGTACGCCCTGCATTTTAGTTGGTGCAGCGATTAGTTAAAAAAGTTGTTCTAATTAAGTGGAAATTTGTTATGTTAGCTAAATAGTTTTATTTGTTTTGTTAAAACGCGCTAGCAATAAATCGTGAGCATATACACCCCCTTCGTTGTCAGAATTTTTTGGAGTAACACACAGTGGATTTACAAACCGCTCTAGCAGAGATAAAACGCGGTGCAGAAGAGATATTAATTGAAGATGAGTTGGTTGAAAAATTAAAGTCGGGGAAAAAGCTAAAAATTAAAGCTGGTTTCGATCCTACGGCTCCAGATTTGCACCTAGGTCACACTGTACTAATTAATAAAATGAAAACCTTTCAAGATTTAGGTCATGAGGTTATTTTCTTAATTGGTGACTTTACCGGTATGATAGGCGATCCAACGGGCAAAAATGTTACCCGTAAGCCACTGACTCGTGATGATGTGCTTGCTAATGCTGAAACCTATAAAGAACAGGTTTTCAAAATTTTAGACCCAGCTAAAACAACTGTTGCTTTTAACTCTACGTGGATGGAGAAGTTGGGCGCGGCTGGAATGATAAAATTGGCAGCGCGCCAAACTGTGGCACGCATGCTTGAGCGTGATGACTTTAAAAAGCGCTATGCTGGCGGTCAATCTATCGCAATCCATGAGTTTTTATATCCACTAGTACAGGGTTGGGATTCAGTTGCACTTGAGTCTGATGTTGAGCTAGGCGGCACCGATCAACGCTTTAACCTATTAATGGGTCGTGAGCTGCAAAAAGATGAAGGTCAAAAACCTCAAACCGTACTAATGATGCCTTTACTTGAAGGGACTGATGGCGTTCAGAAAATGTCAAAGTCACTAGGAAACTACATAGGTATTACTGATACGCCTAGCGACATGTTTGGTAAAATCATGTCAATTAGTGATGTACTAATGTGGCGTTACTATGACTTGCTAAGTAGCCTTTCTATTGAGCAAATTGCAGCGCAAAAACAGCGTGTAGAGCAAGGCACTAACCCGCGCGATATTAAGATTGAATTAGCGAAAGAGTTAATTGCACGTTTCCATAGCGAAGCCGATGCGCAAGCTGCTCATGATGACTTTATTCAGCGCTTTCAGAAAAAAGCACTACCTGATGAAATTCCAGAGCTGACAGTTAACATTGATGAAGACACTATTCTAATAGCTAACTTGCTAAAAGAAGCTGGCTTAGTGGCGAGTACTTCAGAGGCCATGCGTATGATCAAACAAGGCGCAGTAAAGCTTAACGGCGAAGAAAAAATTACCGATACCAAATTGGAAGTAGCAAAAGGAACAACCGCTATTTACCAAGTAGGTAAACGTAAGTTTGCAAATATTACTGTAGCCTAAAACTTCATAGAGTATAAAAACCAGCTTCGGCTGGTTTTTTTATAACTGATCAAAAAGTTAGAACAGCCCTAATAATTTCAACGCTAACAATAATTAGTAGCCAAAAAAAACGGGCTTGATTTAGGGTGTTGAGTAGCTTTGGCACATCATCAGCACTTGGCAAGCGTTCTACACCGACCCGCATTTTATTGAAACGCTGCTTAATATAAATAGCAGGCCCACCAAGTTGCACCCCTAAAGATGCTGAGTACACACTTAGTAACCAGCCTGTATTGGTTTGATAAAAATGGCGGCCATAATGCTTAATATAATGCATGCTTTTCTTACTGGCTTTAAGTGAAGCTATTGTCAGCGCGAGTAACCGCATGGGTATGTATTCAATAATAAAAAGAATTAGTTTAAGCGGTTTCAAAAAAGAGCTGTCGGGAGCTATATCAGTGCGCCATGCTTGTTGGATTAAGGTAAGCAAGCGGTAGGCGAGAGTAGCAATGGGGCCCACTAGTAAAAAAATGAAAATTACCACAAAATAATGACGGGCCGTTCTTAGTATGACACTTTCCATAACCGCTTTAATAATCCCTGGGTTTGAAAGTGCCTTAACTTCACGGGCTACTAGTGGTTTTAATAATTCTCGAGCAGTTGATTTTTGATTTTTTTTGGTCAATTTCGCAATACGTATCGCTTTTTTATTTATGCTACTGCTTTCTAGGCATAAGTATAAAATAAGACCGGATAGTAGTTCAGGGTAAAAGGCAAACTCCAGCAGCAAAACGACAATAATCATAATCACAGTTAGAACAAGTGTGCTTGCTAATGAAGCGGCTAAATAATGATATTGTTTGCTGTCTGTTTTTTTATAAACACGCTGGCCAATTGCGTTAAAAATTGCAGAAAGTATATGGTTAGGGTGATACCAGCTAACTAAAGGTAAAAAGCGCTCAACTAGGAGCGCACAAATAAATACAATAAAGTCCAAATGATTTTGAACAATATTATTGAGCATTTACAGCGTAACCGCCGTTAACTTTTCTAGTAATGCCACAACCATTTTTGATGAATTAATAGAGGCTGTTTCTAAGTACTCTTCAAATGATTGCGGTGACTCTTTGCCAGCAATATCAGACATTGAGCGAATAACAACAAATGGTGTGTTAAGTGCAAAACACGTTTGTGCAATTGACGCACCTTCCATTTCTACTGCTAGCATTGTAGGGAAGTCATTGCGTGCTTTTTCAATGCGAACAGGGTCACACATAAATGAGTCACCAGTACAAATTAAACCAACAAGCGTTTTTACTTCGCTAATTTGTGCAATTGTTTGCTCGGCGGCTTCTACTAGTTTAGGGTGCGCTGCAAAGCCTGCTGGCATTTGTGGTACTTGGCCAATTTCGTAACCAAATGCGGTTACATCTACATCGTGATGACGAACCTCTGATGAAATTACCACGTCGCCAACGTTAAGCGAAGGATCGAAACCACCGGCAGAGCCTGTGTTAATAACACAATCAGGTTTAAAGTTATCGATAAGTAAAGTGGTTGCAATAGTTGAAGCGACTTTACCAATGCCTGATTGCACTAAAGTAACAGTATTACCTGCAAGCTCACCAGTATAAAACGTAAAGCCTGCTTTGGTTAAAACCTGTGGATTTTGCATCGCTTCGCGCAAAATTTTAACTTCTGGCTCCATGGCGCCAATAATACCAACATTCATAGTGTTAAATTCCTAAATTTGAATAGGCTGATTATACGTGAAGTCTGCTATAAAAAACAAAAAAGCGAGTCATTTAAAATGCTCGCTTTAATACATTGCTTTAACTCAGTAGTTATATTTCAGCAAGGGCAGTTGAATGTGCTTTTGCTTGAGAAGGTGATAATACCGCAGGCTTATGGACTCTAGTACGAGTCGGGCGCGAAGATTGTGATTTAGCAGGTTTGCCTAATTTAAACATAATGGCATCGCGAACTTCACTCGGGCGGTAGCCTGATTTCACTTTCATACGAATATGTGGAATGCCAGCGGCTTCTAATGCACCGTTAACAAACCAATCACGTTGTGCTTTGTGACCATCTTTGTTGGCGTTATTAACTAAGTCAACCGCTGCCACTATGGTCATTTTTTCTTTGTCGACTAGTACAAAGTCGAGCTGTTTATTTTTTGCTTTAGCCAATGCCGCACGTTTAGATTTGACAGATAGACCTTGTTTACAGTCAATCACATCGATTAGTTTAACGCGACTAACAATTTTATATTGATCGCCAACAGCGCGTTCTAATAAGCCTAGAAACGCCCCTTCTACTTGGGTAAATACACTTTGCTTACGAGTAAAAGGATAAGGGTTTCCGCCGTCATCATTAAATTTTGACGCAACCACAGATGCCCCAACAACTAGCACTAATATTAATAATAAAGCGAATTCCATACGGTAACTCCATAACAACAAATTGACACTGCTTTTCTAAAGCAATTTATGTGCCCAAATGGTTGTTATGGCTATTTTATTAGCGAATGGGGATGAGCGCTATTATGCTTTATAACCGCCTTCAATACCTTTTACGGCAATAGCGACGGCATCATGAGCATGTAAAGACTCATAATGGTTAATTTGCAGGAAGTAATCGCTAAACTCTTTTGACTCTAACGTCGTTTTAATTTTTCGTGCTGCGTCTTCACAAAACATCAGGTTTTGACCATTTAAACGGGCAAACTCTTGTTCGTCTTCACGTTTTACCGCAGCTTGTACTGGTGTTTTAAGCTCATCTTCTAGTAAGTTTATTAAGTTAACCACATCAAACTCTTGAATGTTTTGATCTAGTTTTACTTTAACATTAGCAATAGAGCGCTGTGAATGCGGGGTTGCTACAATGCCTTGAGTTGTTCCAAGCCACTCTAAAACCTCAGATTGAGTTAGTGTTTCTTGAGCAAACTTTTCGCTAAACGCATTTTGGATAAGTTGACGAGCAAGGGCTGCAGAGCAGGGGCAGGTTGATGAGTAAGTAACATCAACACTGAGTTCAAAACTAATGACGCCTTGATTTATGGTACTGGTAAGTATAACTGGGTAGCTTTTCCAGCCGGCTTTGCCACTAAGTAATGATTTACGGCGCAGTGGTAATTCAAATTTAAATTCGATTTGTGCTTTATCGCTTAAGCCTTCATGGCTGGTGATAAAGGTATCTAATGCTTGTGCTAAGGTGTGCGGGTTGACCTGCTGCTCAGTTGAGAGGTGATCAAGTGCTAAAAACAGACGCGACATGTGGATGCCTTTGGCGTCTTCTTGGTGTAAATTAACAAAAGCGCGTGCTTTTGCATTAACGGTAACTGGAGCTAAATCAAGAGATTCAAAAATAAAAGGCAGCTCTATATCGCCCATTCCTACCCAGTCTAATTTACCTGTTTGTAATGCGGCAGCCGTGTTAGCAATATCTGGCATAGTCGTTTGCATGATACGTTACTCGTTATTTGCAATATTTAAAACGTCACATTTTACACTAAATAAAGAGTTGCTGAAATGCGGCAAATAACGCCAAACATGAAATTTTGTTGTTTTTATCGCACAACATGAAAATCGCTGATAGAAAATGCTAAAATTAGCCTTTAATCATACTTACTTAAGCATTTAGCTAAGAGAAACACTGATATATGACAGATTCTTCTTTGAACCCGTGGGTTCGAGTTCTTTCCAGTTCAATAACTCGTTTTGGTGAGTTTAAAACTGCAGCTATTTGCTATGCATTATTACTGACAGTATCGCTGGTTTTGTCGAGTATGTTTTACTATGTTGCCATTGGGGAAGTGAACTTAGTTGATATATTGGCTGTAGTATTTTTTACCTCAGTTGTTTCCCCTCTGGTGATTAGCGTACTGCTTAACTCTATTCGGCAACTTGATGCCTCTTATGCCTATTTAGATAGTGCCACAAAACAAGAAAAGCTTTTAAATCAAACTCTCAAAGACAATATTAATCGTTTAAACATTGAAATTGATGAACGTAAAATGGCCTTTCATGCTAAGCATAGAGCAATAGAAGAGCTTAGACGTGAAATTGCAGAGCGTAAAAAAACGCAACAAGAACTCGCGCAGCAAGGCATGTTATTACGCTCCATTGTAGACTCCTCACCAGATTTATTTTATTACCGCGATAACAACGGGGTGTTTGCCGGTTGTAATAAAATGTTTGAAGAGGTGATGGGCAAAACCAGTGGCGAATTAATTGGCAAAGCCGCAGAAGAAATATTTCCAAGCCACTTTTTATCAGAAGTATTAAGAACCGATGAGCAGGTTGAACGCACTCATCAAGGTTTAACTATTGATGTAGAGTATTCTGTAAATGGTGAAATAAGATGGTTTGAACTCAGAAAACTCCCCTTTATAAATGAGCAGGGCGATTACATTGGTCTACTAGCCTTTGGCCGTGATATTACCAGCCGTAAAGAAGCCGCGCAGGCACTGGAAACTGCTTATAAAGATAAAGGGAAATTTATTGCCACATTGAGCCATGAATTACGCACTCCGCTCAATGGTATCGTCGGTTTAACCCGAATGCTATTGGATACTGAACTTAATAAACAGCAGCGTAGCTGGTGTAATACGGTGTTTTCAAGCGCCGAAACGCTGGGTAATATATTTAACGATATTATAGATTTAGATAAAATTGACCGTGAGCAACTCGATATTGCCGCTAACGAAATTAATGTGTCTGACTTTATTAATGACGTGGTTAACTTTGCAGGCCTTATTGCGGAGCAAAAAGAACTTTCTTTTGAAGTAAAACGCTCTGGAATGCTTGATATATACGCTTTACTTGATCCTACACGTTTACGCCAAGTAGTATGGAACTTAATTAATAATGCGGTTAAATTTACCCAGCACGGTAGTGTCACCTTAGATTGTGCTAGAGAAAACCGCGAAGATGGCCCATGGCTTATTATAAAAATACTCGATACCGGTGAAGGGATCCCGCAAGAACAACTTACCCGTATTTTTGATATGTACTACAAAGCGCCCGACCTTAAAGGGACCAATGCGATTGGTTCAGGTATTGGCTTAGCCGTAACAAAAGCGTTAGTAAGTGCTATGAAAGGCATTATAACTGTTAATAGTACTCCCGGAGAGGGAAGTTGCTTTACCGTTCAAATTCCGCTGAATTTATGTAGTGCTCCTACCGAACATAGTTATGTAGGGCGTAGCTTATATATTTTATTAGTGGAAGATGTGCCACTTAATGCTGAAATTGCAACTAACCTATTAGAACAACGTGGACATGAAGTACTGTGGGCTGAAACGGGAGAAGATGCTTTATCGTTTGTAGAAACCGAAGATGACCTAGATTTAGTATTACTTGATATGCAGTTGCCTGATATTAATGGTGATGAAGTAGCAAGACAAATTCGCGCACAAAGCCATTTTGACCCACTTCCTATTGTGGCACTTACCGCCAATGTTCGCAGTGCTGAAGAGGAGCTTGAGGGGATTTCTATTCAAGGGGCGTTAGCTAAACCGATAAACACCAGTAAGTTAGATAATATGCTCGCTGAACTCTTTGGCATTCAACAAGCGCAAGTTGAGGCTCCTCAACGAGTAGTTAATCAAGAGTTATTAAATCAAATTAATACTGACTTGCTAGATGTTGAAACCATTGAAGACTTTGTAAACTCGATGGGCGTTGAAGTATTTAAACGTAGTAGTCAGTTGTTTGCAAAGCTAAATCCGCAATATCAACAAGAACTATTAGGATCATTAAAAGCAGCAGACAGAGAAGAGTACAAATCCGTTGCGCATAAGTTAAAAGGTGCCGCTGGGTCGGTTGGTCTGAATGATGTGCAGTTGCATGCAAAGCAAATGGAACATGGTGCGCTGGAGCAAAGTGATGAAGTATTAACAGTCTGGCTTGATGAATTAGCAGACAAAATAAATGAAGGACAACAGGCCCTTCATTTATTTTTACAGCAATTAGAGTAAAAACTAATTAGCTGTCGATTTTACCAATGAAGCGGTAACCTTCACCATGAATGGTGCTGATTAACTCAGACGTTGAGTTGTCGCTTTCAAAGTGCTTACGGATACGACGAATGGTAACATCAACTGTACGGTCGTTAGCGCGAAGCTCACGGCCAGTCATGTGCTTAATTAGTTGCTCACGGCTGAATATACGACCTGGAGAGTCAAGCATTAAACGCAGTGCTCTGTACTCGCCTTTAGGTAGGCGTTTTGCATCTCCATTGGGAGAAGTAAGGCAACGACTGTTTTCGTCAAGTTCCCAACCGTTAAAGGTGATCACGCCATTGGTTTCAATAGCTGATTCTTCACCACCTAATGCAGTACGCGTAATTAAGTTACGTGCACGAATAGTTAATTCTCGTGGGTTGAAAGGCTTAGTAATATAGTCATCAGCACCAATTTCAAGACCTAAAATACGGTCTACATCGTTGTCACGGCCTGTTAAGAAAATAAGACCAACTTTACGTTTTTGGCGTAACTCGCGAGCTAAAATAAGCCCGTTTTTACCTGGCAGGTTGATGTCCATAACTACAAGATTGACGTCATCGTTATTTGTAAGCTTATCATGCATATCATCGCCATCAATGGCTTCAATAACTTTGTAACCTTCAGCTTCAAATAAACTAACGAGGTTTAGTCTAGTTACGTCTTCATCCTCTACGATCAGAATGACTGGCGTTTGCATCTTTAATTAACCTTTTTGGAGTGTGTTTTATTTATAAAATCGGCGTGATCATCAGAGCCGACTACTAGAATTATAGGATTATATCTAAATGTTAACAAGTAAAAACAGATTAGATATAAACAGCTGCGCGCCAAAACCTACTATGACGTATTATTAAAAACCGCGGCTTAATTGATACTTAACGTTGGATGTATAATTTGAATTATAGAGTCGAAGCCATTTCCCTTTAATAATTGATACATCCATCAACCACCTAAAGATACTTAAAATAATCAGACTAATTCAAAACGGAATTATATCACTTTCCAACTTTTCATCAATGTATGTGATATGTTAAACACAATTAAGTTCATTAATTGTGTGGAAATACAGCATTAATGATACAACTGTTTAGTTGGCTATGTATTAGTATGGTCATAAAGTTGTAATTCAAGAGGGGAATAAGAGTTATTTCGCTTTTTAAAAAAGTGTAATAATAAATCGGGCCCCTTGCTGATACTCGGTATCTAACACAATTTCCCCAGCCAAAGCTTGAGTCACTAAATTGTAAACTAAATGCATTCCTAAGCCACTGGCTCCTTGGCCGCGCTTTGATGTTACAAATGGGTCAAATATTTTTGCTCGTATATTGCTTTCAACACCTAGGCCGTTATCTGTGTAGGTAATTTGTGTTTTTGTTTCTGTTGCTACAATATCAATCTGCACTTCATTGTCACCGCCAGCTACAAATCCGTGTAACAGGGAATTTAAAATTAACTGATGAAAAACTTGCTGAAGTGGCCCTTTTTTACTTTCGACGGTTAAATCTGATGGACAATTTATAAGGACTTTAGGGTTTTTAATTTTTAGTTCTTGCCCCATAGACATTAGAGTATCACTAATTAATTGTTGTATATTAACAGTGCTGGTTATTTCATCATCTTTGATCACTGCAACTTTTTTAAAGTTAGAAATGAGCTCTGCAACGCGGTTTAAGCTGCTATATATTAAGTCTAAGTTTTCGATACCATCGTTAGTAAATTGTTCAAATTGACTCGCAGTTAGTGATTTATTATGAAATTTAACCTGCAGTTCCGCGAGTTTATCCCGCAATAGAGTAGAGCCTGTAATACCAAGTCCAATCGGTGTATTTACCTCATGGGCAACCCCTGCCACCATTTGCCCCAATGAAGCCATTTTTTTGTTTTCGACAATTTGAGTTTGGTATTGGTGCATCTTTTCCAGAGTGGATAACAGCTCTTTATTAGCCTCTCTGAGTGCGATAGTGCGTTGACTTACTTTCTCTTCAAGGTTTGAGTTTAGCTGCTTAATTTCTTGTTTATCTTCTTCATGGCGTTCTATTTGCCTTTGTGTACGTGCAAGCATTACATTTAAGCTATTAGAAAGCCGAGTTATTTCAGTTAGGTTCGTTAAAGGCGCACGTGCATAGTAATTATGTTTTTTAGCTATGTTTTGCAACAACAAGCTTAAGTTTTCTATTGGACTGGCTATCCTTTTTTGTAGCCTTAAAATAATCAAAGAAATAAAAATAAGTATTAAAGCCATAATAACGATATCGATTATAATCTTTTTAGTTATTAGTTGATTTAAGTTATCTAAGCTGCCTCTAATATATACATAGCCGAGCAGCTGTTCATTATTGAGTATTGGGGTAATGTACTCAATATACTCGTCACTAACCTGTGGTTCAGAAAAATCATTAATATTATCTGTTTTAATGGGGACTGGTGGTGATTTTCGGGCATTAAAGCTGGTAAAAAAGACTGGCTTGTTAGATTGCTCATCTAAGGCGTAAATATGTAAATTTGTGACGGATGATACTTGTTGAAGCAGCTTTAAGCGCCTTTCTTCTGCAGGCCTATTTTTATTTAGCAATGAGGGCATCGCGTCGAATGCAATGATCTCTGATACCAACACAAGTTTGCTAATGAGCTGTTTTTTTTGCTCTTGCGCACTTAAATAGGTAGAAATTGAAAGCGATAATAACAAACAGATAGCTGTTATAAGCATGATGGTTTTAAACAATATGCTACGAATGCTATTTTGCTCTACAGTTTTGGGCATTGCGAGAAGGTCATCCGTGTCAATTGTGAGTCTAATGATAATAGTTTAGCAAAAACAGAAAAAAGTGAATTAAAAAGATTAGCTTAATTACACTTTTTATTTTTAGCTAATCTTCTTATGAAACATAAATATGTGGCTAATATAGCCCATATTTATGTTTTGACAGGATATTAATAACTTATTTTAGCTACTGTATACGGCAAATTTGTTGTTTTTGAACACTGTGTGGTAGCTATCAAATTGGGTTTCTAAAATTGGTGGATATTTCAAAAAGCTATTAGCCACTATGGTCAGTTTGCCTGCCTTAGTCAAATGTTGCTTTGCATGGGTTAAAAAAGATTCCGCAACGCTGTAGTCAGTTGCAATCCCGGTATGAAATGGCGGGTTGCTAATAATTAAATCAAACTTGCCAGTAATATTATTTAAACCATCACTGAGTATGGCTTCACCGTTTACATTATTTAGCTTAAGCGTTTGCGTTGTTGCATAGGCTGCAAGTGCACTTACGTCACTACAGGTAAATGTCAGTGCTGGATTTTTTAGCCCTAAAAAAGTAGCAATAAGTCCTGCGCCACAACCAAAATCAAGGACTTTCCCATGTTTTAAGTTAGGAGCATTCTCTAATAGCATTTTCGTTCCAGCATCTAGTGCACCATGGTTAAACACACCAGGAATACTGACTGCTGTAAACTCAATATCGCTCACACATACCGTAAACTCTTTATGGTAAGTGCTAATATCAAACGCGCTATTAATAGTGAGCTCTGAAAATGAATATAAAACACAGTGTTTTGCTGAGTCTATTTTATTACTAAATTCAGCCTTACCGGCGAGTTGCTTTTCAATTGACTTAACACCGCTCTTGTTTTCGCCAACAACGAGTAGCTCTGCATCTTTGCTTATCACAGCACGTATGTTGTCTAACGCCATTAATAGCTCAGGTTTAGATTTAGGGTAATAAAGTATTACCAAATCATAATCGCCCGAATTAATTGTGTGGCTGATGGTTACGTCAATACCCGATATGTTTTTTGCAAATTCACCATTAGCGTGGTTATAACTAAAAGCGGTTATTTTACTTTGTGGATTGAGCGTTTTTAGCTCATTTAAAAAGCCATCTTGAACAAAGTTGACCACCAATATTGATTTACCTTTTAACTCTTCACTGTTACGAAGTAATAGTAGGCTCGGATTGGTTAATACGCTCATAAATGGCTTTACCTTACTTGATTATTTAATTAACGGTTACTTAGTACGTTCGAACATTAAATCCCATACGCCATGACCTAAACGCTGACCACGCTGTTCAAATTTAGTCAAAGGACGTAAATCAGGACGAGGTACATAGTCGTTAGTCTCAGATTGGTTTTTGTAACCTGGAGCTGCTTGCATTACTTCTAACATATGCTCTGCATAGTTTTCCCAATCGGTTGCCATGTGAAATACGCCACCGATTTTTAATTTAGAGCGGAGTTTTTCAGCAAACTCAGTTTGTACTATGCGACGCTTGTGGTGACGCTTTTTGTGCCATGGATCAGGAAAAAATAACTGCAAGGTTGATAAGCTTTCATCGCTTATACAATCAGCAAGAACTTCTACTGCATCGTGTTCAAATACGCGCAGATTAGTAACGCCAGCTTCGTCAGCATCCATTAAACATGCGCCAACGCCTGGGCGATGAACTTCTATGCCGATAAAGTTAAGGTGTGGTGCATTTTTTGCCATTTCAACTAATGACTTACCCATACCAAAACCAATTTCTAGCACTACATCATTGTCATTGCCAAAAACTTCGCTTAAATCAAGTCGGCCGTTTTTATGTTCAAGCCCCATTGTTGGCCAGCATTTTTCGATTGCAGCAGCTTGGCCTTTGGTTAATCGGCCTTCGCGTTTTACAAAACTGCGAATAGTGCGGATATACTTACCTTCTTGCTTAGCTTGCTCAAGGTTGTTGTTACTTGATTCACTCATATTATTGGCCTGACAAAACAATGTGTTTAAAAATGGTTGCGTATTATCCCTGACCAGCGCTAGGTTGACAAGCATTAGGGCGTTATAGCTTGATCTTTTCAGTCACTACAATAGACTGAGCCGCCATTGAGCATTAGTAAAAAATTAAATATGTTGGATTTAAAAAAACAGCAGTCAGCTTGGTTTTCCAACCAAGTAGTTGACTGGTATCACCTTCATGGGCGCAAAACGTTACCATGGCAATTAGCTAAAACGCCTTATAAAGTGTGGGTATCTGAGGTGATGTTACAGCAAACTCAGGTTGTCACTGTTATTCCTTATTTTGAAAAGTTTATGCAAAGCTTTCCCGATATTATTGCTTTAGCAAATGCTGATGAAGATCAAGTTTTGCATCATTGGACAGGTTTAGGTTATTACGCTCGTGCACGCAATTTACATAAAACCGCTAAAATAGTTCGAGATAAATACCAAGGTCAGTTTCCTAGCACGCTTGAAGAAGTAATGGATTTACCCGGAATAGGGCGCTCTACTGCTGGTGCTGTTTTATCATTATCTTTGGGGCAGCATTACCCTATTCTTGATGGTAATGTTAAAAGAGTGCTTGCTCGGTTTTTCATGGTTGAAGGTTGGTATGGAGTCAAAAAGGTAGAAAATCAGCTTTGGCATTTAAGTGAA
This sequence comes from Pseudoalteromonas sp. S1610, assembly GCF_005887465.1. Taxonomy (GTDB): domain Bacteria; phylum Pseudomonadota; class Gammaproteobacteria; order Enterobacterales; family Alteromonadaceae; genus Pseudoalteromonas; species Pseudoalteromonas undina. The sequence continues at coordinate 26,207 of NZ_PNDI01000027.1, forward strand.
CAACTCACTCCTAAAAATAATGTAACAGAGTTTAATCAAGCTATGATGGATTTAGGTGCAAGCTTATGTTCGCGCAGCCGCTTTGATTGTGAGGCGTGCCCGTTAAATAGTCGTTGTGGTGCGTTTAACGCAGGTAAAGTTAAGGAGTTCCCTCACTCTAAACCTAAAAAAGCAGTGCCTAAAAAAAGTTGCCACCAGTTAATTATTAAACATAACGACAAAGTGCTTATGGAAAAACGCCCAAACAGTGGTATCTGGGGCGGATTGTTTGGATTTTTTGAATTTAATGAGTACAGCGAGCTCGAAACTTTTTTAGCGCAACAAGGGCTTAAAAGTGACCTTAATGAAGTAGCGCCTTTTACTCATGTATTTTCACATTTTGAGCTTACGATTAACCCGCATGTACTTAATATTGAAAAAGCTCCTGATGTTGTTAATGACAAGCAGTTGGTATGGTATCCACTCGATCAATCAATAGAAGTAGGGTTAGCTGCACCGACTAAAAAGTTGGTTAAACAAATTACGGCAATAGTATAGAATAGCGATATATTTAGCATTAAGGGGAACAATCATGGCACGTACAGTATTTTGTCAAAAGTTACAAAAAGAGGCCGAAGGCCTTGGTTTTCAGTTATACCCTGGTGAACTTGGTGAGAAAATTTTTAATAATATTTCTAAAGAAGCCTGGGGGCAATGGCAGCATAAACAAACTATGCTGATCAATGAAAAGCATTTAAACATGATGGATCCAGAGCATCGTACTTTTTTAGAAGAGCAAATGGTTGGCTTTTTATTTGAAGGTAAAGAAGTTGAGATTGAAGGTTATAAGCCAGTAGAAAAATAAATTAACTGTGCTTAGGTTAATTAATAAAAAAGGGCTATAAGCCCTTTTTTATTGCGTTAGCAAACGTTCTTAGTAACATATACTATTTAGTTAAATAAGTTCGTTCTGTTCCTCATTATTTTTAATTTGCTCTTTTAAGAACTGCGCTGCTCTTGAGAATTCAATTTCGAGCCCATCTCTCATCTTAATTAACTCATCAGCACTTACTTCATCGCTCTTGCACTTATCTTCAAATGACTGCGCTAAATCAGCAACAATATTAGCTCCTACTGTTTTTGATATAGATTTTAATTGATGGCAGGCAGATAAAATTTCAGCTTTGTTACTTTGCAACACAGCAAAGTTAATCGCTTTAATTTGTTCTTGGCTCTGTTCTAAATACATTTTAAAGAAGCGGATTATTTTAGCATCATCGCCATTTATGTACTTATTCGCTGATTCCATATCTATAGGCATAACAGACTTTTCGGCCGAATTCACCTGTTGTGGTTGTTCGCTGTATAAATCACTCCATTGCTTTAATGTGTCTTCAAGTGAATTAAGCTCAATAGGTTTAGTAATAAAGTCGTTAATACCCACTGCTAAACATCGCTCTCTCTCTCCCTTTAGAGCATTGGCAGTAACAGCAATAATATAAGGTTGTGCGTCAATTGATTCGAGTAATGAAGCTTCTTCTCTAATTTTTTCAACCATGTCGTAGCCAGACATTTTTGGCATATGTAAATCGGTTAAAATGAGCGAGTAGCTATTTTTACGCCACATATCTAAACCTTCTTCACCGTTATTAGCTACCTCTACACTGTAACCTAGTATATGTAGTTGTTCGGTGAGTACCTCTTGGTTCAATCGGTTATCTTCTACCAATAATACCAGCCTATTTGCAGCGAGTGCCTCTTCTGAACTTAGGTAGTGATTCATCGTTCTGGCTTTTTTAATTTGCTTAGGCTTATGTAAGCCGGCAGCCACTAAAATTGAAAGCATAAAGTTAGATTTACACAAAGGGGAGGCGTTAATATAAAAAATATTTTTATGGTTAATAACCGCTTCATCTAACTTACTTAATACCACCATTTGTTGGTTATTATCTTCTAATGAGTAAAGTAAACTTCTTAGTAGGGTACTAATACTACTCATGTCATCAATACCATCAACAACCCAAATAATATCCTTGGTTTCTTGATGAGCTTCTATATCTTGCTGCTCATGAGCATAGGTTATTTTAGCTCCCATAAATGACAAGTAACGGTAAATTACTTTGCCGCGTTCTGCGTTGTTACTAACAACAATGACATGTTTACCATTAAGTGTATTTTTATTGGCAAATTCAATTTTACCTGCGGTTGAAAAGGGCAGTTCAACAGTAAACTCACTACCTATCCCTTCATGACTTGTTACATGAATGGTACCAAGCATTAGCTCAGTTAAGCTTTTACAAATTGAAAGCCCAAGCCCTGTACCACCGAACTCTCGCGTAATTGAGCTTTCTGCTTGGGTGAACGGGTTAAAGATTTTTCTCAACTGAGATTGACTCATTCCTTTACCGTTATCACTTACGCAAAAACGCAATGTAAAGTGATCGGCGGTGTTATGTGCTACTTCTACTGATATTCTTACTTTCCCCTGGGTTGTACCATTGGTGCTGGTAAACTTGATGGCATTACTACATAAGTTATATAGCACTTGGCGCACTCTAACAGAGTCACCCTTAAGGTTGTTGGGTATATCGGGGGCAATTGATAAATCGAGTTCTAGGTGGCGATTTTTAGCAACCGACGATAACACCTTAGCAACTTCTTCTAGCGTATCGGCAACGGAAAACGGAACTGGATCTATATTGAGCTTTCCAGCCTCAATTTTAGAAAAATCTAAAATATCATCTAAAATACTTAATAACGAAAATGCTGATTCACGAATAATAGTACTTAAACGTTGCTGGGCACCATCAAGCTCTGTTTGACGAAGTAAATCAATAGTGCCAATTACGCCATTCATTGGTGTTCTTATTTCATGACTCATAGTGGCTAAAAAGGTGGTTTTAGTTTCGCTGGCTTTTAATGCTTTTTGAGTTTGCTTTTCTAATTCAAATGTTCTGCTTTGTACTTCTGTTTCAAGGCTAGTTTGTAGTTTTTTTAATTCTTTTTGTGCAGCCTGATCGTCAGCTTGAACCGTACTTACTTTTTTTAGCAGCAAGTTAATTTGTTGAGCAACGGTTTCTAATCCGCCTTCGAGTCGCTCATTAAGCGTGCTTTGATAGTTATCATTTTGTGTAATTGCTTTGAGTTCTTGAGTGAGAGAGTCGGTATTTTTATGTAATCGTTTATTAATATGCTTATTAAACGTAATAGCTAACGCAAACAGCACTATCAGAGCAACAATAGCGGCAAGGTACGCATTCATAAATAAGTTTTGTGTAGATGATGCAATTAAAGGTTGTTTTTGCTCAATAATAAGCTCAGCAATTACCTCCCCATTTACTGAAATAACATGATGTAATATGCCTTGCTCCTTTACATACTCATTAATAGCTAAAGGCTCAATTAAATTACTATTATTGCTATAAACCAACTCGGTTTTATTGTTCGGATTAAAGCGGTGCAGGGTATATTTAAAATTATTATTGAGTAAGCTTGCGGTATCAAGAAGTGATTTGACTTTGTCTTGCTCGTGTATAGTTAGTGCTTCTACTATGGGTTGCTCAAGACGCTCAGCAAGTTTTGTTACCTTGATGGTTGAAACAGGGTTAACTTCTTTGTGCTCAGTATTGCTTTGTGAGTAAAGCGAATAGGCGACTATAAATAATGTGGCAGTTATAAGGTTACTAACTAAAAATAAAGGTAGTAAGCCTTTGATTGCTGGAGAAAACTTACCCTGCATGAATTTTCCTATCGTGGTATTATTAGAACGGTAAGCCTGTACCGAAAGTTATATACCAATCGTAACACCTAAAAAAAATAATTCACTACGTTTTTTAAAGTCTTTTGTTGAATAAATGCACTGCATTAACGAGAAACGTCGCTAGTTGTTTGAAAACCGTTCAAACAGTTGCAAAGGATAAAAAAAAAGTTGACTTGTAAGGGCAAAACTCGTTTAATACGCCGCACGCCCAGATAGCTCACTAAGAAGTGTCTTGTGGGAGTTGCATTAAAAATCAGGTAAGATTTTTAATTTGCACTGTTTAAGTGCCTCGATAGCTCAGTTGGTAGAGCAGAGGATTGAAAATCCTCGTGTCCCTGGTTCGATTCCGGGTCGAGGCACCATTTA